>JBBIPD010000143.1:0-7499 GCA_037443025.1 Chloroflexota bacterium | reverse complement strand
GCGGCGATTGCCGCCAGAAAATCCTCATCCTCTGGGGTGAAACGATTGGGCTCGACCGCATATGCCCGCAGGATACCCAGCGGTCCGGCTTTTCCCACCAGAGGAGCGGAGAGCATGGACTGGATGCCTTCCTGGCGGGCTTCTTCCGGATATTGGAGCAGGGGGCTGTTGGGCGCATCGGGGATATTGACGATTTTCCCTGCGAGCACCTCGCGCGCCAGTGGGTTGGCGGATAGCTCCACGGGTCCTTTGTTCAGATATGCCTGGCTGAGTCCGTATACCGCCACCGGTTCCAGCTTCTGTCCGGTGGGGTCGAGAAGTCGAATCGAACAGGCGCGCACCCCCATTGCCGCTGCGGTGCTCTCAACCAGCCGTTTCAGCACCTCGGGCAAATCCAGGGTGGAGCCAACCAGGCGGGCGCCGTCATTCAAAGCCTGCAGGCGCATGGTGGCGGCTTGCAGGCTTTTTGTCAGGCGGATGATCTCCTCTTCGCGTCGGCGCAACCGCTCGTGGATGGTCAAAGTCAGGTAAGAAGCGGTGAGAGCGGTGGAGCCGAAGAAGATGAGGACAGAGATCGCATAAAACCCATTCTGATATAAGTTGATCGGCAGTAAGCCGATGATGGGTTGGTGGGGTATAAAGCCGTTATACTCCATCAGCGCAATCCCTGAAACCAACCCGATCGCCAGCAGCGCAAAAGCCAGCGCTGTGCGGGGTGGGAAGAAGATGGCAGCGATGATGATATGGAAGAAGAAGAACATGATCGCCGGGCTTTCGATGCCGCCGGAGTAGTGAATCAACAACGTCATCGCCAGCCAGTCCAAACCCACTTGCAATTTTGCCAGACTCTGGTATGCTGCCGAGCCAGCCTGGCTATCAGCGAGTCTTTTTTCCCATGCGAAGAAAATCAGGTTGTATATCAGGATGCCGGCGCCGATGGCGTAAAGCGCGATCTCGGAGGCGCCGAGCTTAAAGATTACGCCGACGATCCAGGTCGCCGCCAGTACGCCAAGCCCTGCAACCCAGCGCAGGCGGATCAGCCAGGCAACACTGCCAGCTAACTCAGCCTCAAACATATTCTGGTGTTGCACCAGGTAAGGCTCTTTTGGGGTCATATTATTATCCAGCCATCATCGGGGTCCACCCCAGGGGGTCAGCCTTACTCACCGAGCATCTTTTTGACAGTTGCCAGAAGCACCTCGGGATCAATCGGCTTCTCCAGAAAAGTTTGCACTGGCAGGTAATCCTCATCCGGAGCGAAACGGAGCGGGGTGGTGGTATGGATGGCTGTGAGCATGATGATGGGGATATTGCGAAAGTCCTTAAATTCCGAGGACGGATCGGGGCTGTGCAGGTCCAGGGCGAATTGAAAACCGGCGGTGGTGGTATCCATCATGACATCCAGGATGATCAGATCCGGTTTTACTTCTTTGACCATGGTCTTTCCGGCAGCCATGCTATCTGCCTCTGAGATAGCGTAACCGGCGGATTCCAGCGGCAGGCGCAAGGCAAGCCTCAGGTCGGGGTCATCGTCAACAATCAGGATTCTTTTTTGGTTCATGGCGTTTTCCATAAATCTTGCAGAATGTTTTTGATCAAAGATGGGATTGTCTCTTCCAATTGTGGACTGAGTTCTAAACCGAAACCAGTGTTGGCAGGTTCCACACCGTAGATGATGATCTCTTCAGGGAGCATATCCAGCGCCTGAGCAAGTTCCAGGCTCTCCGCCAGACCGGGTTCGTGGAGGGAGAGGCTCGCATCGTTGGAGATAAACCTGACTTCGTGGGGGCTGAAGCGGCACCATGCGCCTGGCTTTTGTCCCATACGAACGGCGTCAATGATGACCACCTTCTGATAGCCTTCGAAATTTGCCGCCAGCCCCCAGCCAGGAGTGCCCAGTTCGATTAACTCTACCCCAGGCGGTAAATCCTGTTGAACGAGCATTTCCAGGGCTTTTCGCCCTAAGCCATCGTCGCTCATCAATGGATTGCCAATCCCGATGACAAGGGTCTTTTTCTCAGGATTGGGCGCCGTTGCGCATATCTCTTCCCCCGAAACGGTCTGGACGGGAGAGTTGCTCATTCCGCCTCGATTTTTGCAACATGCACCGAGCAGGAAATGCAGGGATCATAGGCTCGCACCAGCATCTCCAGGTCAAGTTGCAGCGCTTCCTTCGGCTTGTGGGCAATCTGAGGCACAAGAGCGCGCATGTCCTCCTGAAGGTTGGCAATATTCTGATTGGTGGGGATGATGCAGTTCGCCCCTGTCAGTTTGCCGTCTTCGCCTATCATATAGTGATGGAAAAGGATGCCGCGCGGCACTTCGCATGATCCGACCCCTTCCCCGCCAGCGCGGGTGGGCGGCACCAACTCCTCCGGTCGGACTCCCAGAGCGAGAAGTTGATCGATGATTTGGATGGCGTCTTCGAAACAGTGGACGATTTCCACCACCTGCGCCGCAGAGTTGAGGTAAGGGTTGGTGACCTTTGGCTTTATCCCCAGAGCCGCCGCCGCTTCTTTGGCGCGGGGGTGCAACTGGTTGTAGTTGTTGTTGAAGCGCGCCAGCGCGCCCACCATGTAGGAGTCGCGCAGGTGCCGGGTGAATTTGGCAGTGGAGTGAGGCACCAGATATTCATTCGTCACCTGTTGGTATGCCTCGATGGGCAGGCGGGCGCCATCGCTGGAGATGATTTCGCCGTCTATAAAGGCGTATTCATCAGGGCGGGTGAGCGAGATGTACTCGGTATCGCGTTCGAATTGAGGCCAGGAGAGAGAGGCGAACAAAGACACGGTCGCGTCCACATCGTCTCGTGCGCTTTCCAGCCTCTGGCGTAAATCCTCAAGCTCCTTCGTTTTGGGGAAGTGGGTGAAACCTCCCACCGTCATGGCGATGGGGTGGGTGTGTCTGCCGGTGACCGCGGCGCAGATATCTCCGGCAAGTTTCTTCATCCGCAGGGCGCGCAGCACGATTTCGGGATGGCTGTTGACCAGAGGAATTACGCTGCCCACGCCCAGGAAATCGGGCGCGACCAGCATATAGACGTGGAGGATATGGCTGTCCAGAATCTCACCGTGGAATGAGAGCTTGCGCAGCAGCACCGTTTGCTGACTGGGCTGGATGCCCAGGGCGTTTTCGGTGGCGCGCAGGGAGGTGGTGGCGTGTCCGGTGGCGCAAATGCCACAGATGCGGCTGGTGATGTGCGAGGCTTCGGTGTAGGGACGACCACGCAACATCGCCTCAAAGAAGCGCGGCGTTTCAACCACTTCGAAGCGGCACTCTTTGAGTTTGCCGTCTGATAATTCGACGACGATGTTGCCGTGACCTTCCACGCGCGTGACATGGTGTACATCTATTCTGGTGTTCATTTTTTCTACCTCTCAGGGGAATTGCCAGCCTGCATCAATTTTTCACGAACCTGGTAGGTCGTAAACATGGTGTACATGCTCGTAATTTCTTCGACGCTCAAGCCATGTTCAGCCAAAACATTGCGCATCGAAGAGTCGTTGGGGTTGGAGATAAACCCTCGACAGGCTTCGCAGGATTGTCCATAGGTGGGGCAAATTGCGCCGCAACCGGCGCGCGTCACCGGACCCAGGCAGACCTTGCCTTTGGTGAAGAGGCAGATATTCTCTTTGAGCTTGCACTCGACACACAGCGGGTAGGCTGGGATGGGCGGTTTCTTGCCCAGGAGCAGCGCCTTGACGCACTCGACAAACTCGTTGCGGTCTATCGGGCAGCCGGGGATGGCGAAATCTACCGGGATGACCGCCTCGATAGGGCGGGCATCATAGGTCTCGTACCAATCGGCTTTATCGCCATAGACATATCGTCGGACCTCGTCCAGCGGGTGCAATTGCTTCAACGTATTGACTCCGCCGAGGTGGGCGCAGGTACCCAGGGCGACCACAATCCCCGCCTGCTGGCGAATCTTCTTCAGCCGTTCCTCGTCGCTCTGACGGGTGCAAGACCCTTCGATAAAAGCGACCAGATAGTCTTCGCCTTTCTCGGTCATCGCCTCGCGAAACTGGACGATTTCGACCACGTCAAGCAGCTCCGGGTGGGTTTGCAGAGAATCCACCACGGTGAGCTGACAGCCTTCGCAACTGGTAAAGTCAAAAAAGGCTACTTTAGGCTTATGGTTCTGGCTCATAGCGCCTCCTCCAGCCCTTTGATTTCTTTATATGAGAATACCGGACCTGACTGGCAGGCATAGACGTTGTTAATCTGGCAGTGACCGCACTTGCCAACGCCGCACTTCATCCGGCGTTCGAGCGAGAGCCAGATGTTGCCCTCCGGGATGCCTTTGCCGAACAATTCCATGAGGACGAAGCGGTACATCACCGGCGGACCACAGGTAACCGCCACGGTATTACGCGGGTAGACCGAGATGTGACGGAAAAGGGTGGTGATCACGCCGACATTGCCGGTCCAGTTCTCGTCGCCGCGATCCACCGTCAGGAGCAGTTCGACGTCTTTACGCTCCGCCCAGGCTTTGAGTTCGTCTTTGAAGAGCAGCTCGCCGGGGTTGCGGGCGCCGTAGAGGATGATGACCCGCCCGAACATGGCGCGCTCATCGAGCACCTGGTTGATTAGCGAACGCAGCGGCGCCAGACCCAAGCCGCCTGGGGCGAAGAGCATGTCTTTGCCGCGGAACTTTTCGATTGGGAAACCGCGTCCAAACGGTCCTCGCACGCCCACCTTATCGCCTGGGGATAAACGGTGTAAAGCGGAGGTGACATCGCCGACCTTACGCACACAAAGCTCGAAGCTCTCACCGCTCCGGCTGGGGGAACTGCTGATGCTGATGGGCGCTTCGCCGACGCCAAGGATTGATACCTCCATGAATTGCCCGGGGCGATGTCCCAGCGGCTTGCCGTTTGGCAGAGCCAGAGTGAAGACCTTCTCCAGTTCGGTGAGCTTTTCGGTCTTCAGGATTTCTACAAAGGTTGGCAGATAGAGGTTGTCTTCGGCGACAGATGGTTCTGCCACTGCAGGATGTGATGTTGTCAGTATCATAATTTACCCTCGACTTCCAACTGGCGATGGAGTTCATTGAACACGCCAACTGGGGTGATATTAACCAGGCAGGCGCGAGCGCAGCGACCGCATCCCACGCAGCCTAGATGATTATGTGCTTCCAGGATATATTTACCTTTGCGCATGAAGCGATGACGCTGACGCAAGGCGCGGCTCTTGCGGAAGTTGTGTCCGCCGGCGACCGTGGCAAACTCGTCCAACTGGCACGAGTCCCACGTGCGCACCCGTTTGCCGTGGCGCAGGTCCAATCCGACCTCATCCACAACGTTGAAGCAGAAGCAAGTCGGACAGACATTGGTGCAGGCAACGCAAGCCAGGCAACGTTCTCCAAGCTCATTCCAGAGCGGGCTTTTCATGCTCAGGCTGAGCAGGGAGGGCAGGTCGCTGACATCGAAATCCAGGCGGTATGGGAAGCGAGGCCATTTTTCGCTAAGCACCGCGCTCAGGCGTTGAATGTCTTCCTGAGTGGGGGCGGAGGTGTTGGCGTATTGTAAAAGGGCTTCGCCCGCCTCTGTTCCCACATCCACCGCATACGCCTCGCCCAAATCGGTCAGGTGCAAATCATAGCCCTCGTCTGCGGTCAGCGTCCCCATGCTTTTACAAAAGCTGTTTTCATCGCAGGAGGTTAAGCATTCCACGCTGATGATCAGCGTATTCTTGCGCCGATTCAGGTAGGTGAAATCAGCATGCCCGGAGGAAAACACCTCGTCGAGAAGCGCCACCGCATGCAGATCGCAGGTGTGCATGCCGAAGATGATGGTGGGTTTCGTCGGTTGAGGTGGTTGGACAATCCTGCCGTTGCTGTTGTCAAACTCGAAGAGAGTCTCTTTGGTTGGCAACAGGAATTTCTTGGGGGGCAGGATGGTGGTGGTGTAGTCAAGTTGAAGTTCTTGGGGATGGGTGATTTCTTCAAAAGCGAATACGCCATCCATCTTGACCGGACCGGCAATGCGATATTGCTGCAATAGCCGTTCAACAAATTCTTCCAGGTTTTGTTTTTGTAAGATGGTCAGGCTCATATGGGTATCTCTATCTTTTGTGGATTGGATTGATTGATTTGTATCCTTTTTTGGAGGTAAGTTTGATCAGACTCATAAGGAAAACGACATGCGCCGGTATCCGTGTAGGCGATGGAATTCAGGTTGGAATTTTGGCGCTCAGCCTCCTTGTTAAAGATGTATTTTCTACGCAATTTAAGGCGAAGCTCTGGCGTGCTCCGCCCTGCCGACACGCGGGCAACCGCGACCTGGCGTCTGGTTCTTTTATATTTGCCGGATCTGAGCCAGAAGAGCAGGTTCAGAGCCGGTTGTCCGTACCGCTGTTAATGCCCGTTCTCCCACTCTGCCAGCAGGCGTTGGGCGATAGCGGGCGCTTCGACGCTGCCTGTGGGGCTTTGCAATGCCTCCAACAGCGGTTTGAGGCGCTCACGCATGCGCCGGGAAGAGATGCCATGCAGGGCGTGATAAGCAGCCTGGCGGGAAGGGGCGGTGAGAACGCCGCGGCTGATGACCGCCAGGGTGGCAGGGATTCCGGGGGGACCAATGCGGGCAAGGGTGTCGGCGGAAGCCCAACGCACTTCGCGGTTCTCGTCCAGCAACCCTTCTGCCAGATGTTGCATTGAACGGACATTTTTGGGGTCGCCCAAACCTCGCGCTGCATGCCAGCGAATATGGCTATCGGGGTGATTGAGCGCTTCAACCCAGGCTTTCTCGACGAGAGGTCCCAGTTTCATCAAAGCCTGTTTGCATTCGGCGTGGACAGCGCCGCGGTCCATCGCCAGCCCCTTGATGAGCGGAGGTCCGCATTGCTCATCTCCGATGGCGGTCAGCGCATGTACGGCGCGCACCTTCCAGATTTTAGGGGCTGTTTCCAGGATCTCCTCCAGCAGGGGGATCATCTGCTTATCGCCGCGTAATCCCAGCAGGTAGGCTGCTGCATAGCGGATCTCAGCCTGCGGGGCGGATAAAGCCCGGCGTAAAACAGCCTCTTTGGTCGTTCCTTCATTCTCGTGTTCATCTTCGACGAACACTTTGGCAATGGATTGGTCAATGCGTTGCGAGGCTTCTTGATCCACACGGCGATCGCTGTCTCGGTGTTCTTGCCAGCACTGAGCGCCCAGACAACTCAGCAGGTGTTCCCAAAGGTCTGCGCTGGCGATATCGTGGATGGTCTCCTGCATGATCTGGCGTAGGTGCGGGTTGGACGAGCTCAGATAAAGAAATATCTTGTTAACAGCCCGATCGTCGCCTTGCAGAGCCTGCTCAAGCAGCTCAGCTTCTGCGGGGTGGCGGATGGAGACTTTATCTGTAAAAATCACTTTAACCTCCGGTAAAGGAACGAACCCTGCCCCCATCTCGGAACGAGCTGGTTGATTGAGGGCAAGATTGATTCCGGGAACGGGCAGTTCAGACGACTCATCACCGATTAACTTCACTCTACCGAAGGGTTGTGACAATTGTTGT
>JBBIPD010000142.1:0-7506 GCA_037443025.1 Chloroflexota bacterium | reverse complement strand
GGTCTTATCGGAGGAGGATGTCTCAGACAAACGCCACTGGTTTTTTCTGGGCGCCGGATTGGCTTTATGGGGTACATGGCAACTGAGCACTGCGGTTGGAATCTTATTGGGTACGCAAGTGCCGGCAAGCTGGTCTTTGGATTTCACCCTGGCTTTGACTTTCATTGCCATCATTGTGCCTGGGTTGAGAGATCGCCCCAGCCTGGCGGCTGCCCTTTCCGCCGGGGCGACGGCGATATTTACCAACGCTCTCCCGTTCCGCCTGGGGCTACTCCTGGCTTCGATGGTGGGAATTGGGGTGGGTTTATGGGTGGAACGCTGGAGGCGTCGGGAATGAAAATCTGGCTGACAATGATTGCGATTGGCGCAGCCACATACGCCATTCGCCTCTCGTTCATATATCTTTTCGGTCGGATGGAAATTCCGGATGTGCTCCGCCGGGCGCTATTTTACGTGCCTCCTGCTGTGTTGAGCGCGATCGTTTTTCCCGAGTTATTTCTGCCCGGCGGGAAGTTAGATATCTCCTTTGGCAACGCTCGCCTGCTCGCGGGGCTTCTGGCAATCCTGGTAGCATGGCGGACTAAAAATGTGCTCATCACCTTACTTGTCGGTATGATTGCTTTGTATGTGTTGCAATTGCTTGTGAGCGGGTAAAGGATTGGGCTGAGCGGCGGGTTGTGTTCTCAGGCTATTCGCGCCGGTTGCCTCTCATCAGGGGCGAGATTTGAGCCAACAGCATAGCCGCCAGCATCAGTCCACAGCCCAAAACCTGAATGGGGACAAGGCGCTCTGATAACATCAACCACCCAAATAATGCCGCAATAGGGGCTTCCATGCTCAGCAAGATTGCCGCATCTGCGGGTGGCGCAAAGCGTTGCCCCATCGCCTGGAGCGTGTAGCCGGTTCCGATGGAAAAAACGCCGGTATATAAAATTGGCAGCCAGGCGAGAGCAATGTTCTGAGTTGTGCCGGGTTCAAAGATCAAACCCATACTCAGGCTGAGCAAGCCGGTAATCAGGTACTGTCCGATTGCCAGATGCAGAATCGGGATGAATTGCACCTGTTGCCCGATCCAAATCACGTGCAGGGCGAAGAAAAACGCCCCAGCCAGCTCCAGGGCATCGCCTTTTGAGAGGCGCATTTGTCCATTGGTGCTTAACAAGTACAATCCCCCCGTCGCCAGTAGCGCGGCAATCCAGATAGCAGAGCGCTGACGTTGCTTTCTGAAAACAGCAAGGATGAGCGGAATCAGGACGACATACAGCCCGGTGATAAAACCGGCGTTTCCCGCGGTGGTGAAGCGAAGACCTAACTGCTGGAGAGTGCCCGCCATAAACAACAGCAATCCGCTCATCAGAATCCCCGGCAAGGGTTTTTTCTTATTGGCAGCCATACTGACGGCTTTTCGGCTGGTTGATATCAGGGGGAGCAGAACCAGCGCGCCGAGCAAAAAGCGCAACCCGTTGAAGAGAAACACCCCCGAATTCACCGCAGCCACCCGCTGGGCGACGAAAGCTGTACCCCAGATGACGGCGGTCAGCAGCAGGAGCAGGTCTGCTTTGAGGCGTTCTCGGGAATGGGATGGGGGGTGAAGGTGGGACATGGGGAGATTATATCAAGAACACCCCCATAGCCAATTTTTGCTGCTCTCCAGGGGCTGATTTTTATGAAACCAACCTTTGACGGGAGAAGTTATCTGATGTACACTTCCCCCTTGATATGTGCAAAGAGCGCTCGCTTAAGAAATTTCGTGTGTGGCGGATCGCGCTTTGAAGAGAACATTAATGGGTGAGAACAAAGTTAACCTGAGCGAGAAGCGCCATCGGCTCCAGCTTCTTACGACGAAGAAACCGCCGGAAGACTCTGGCAAATCAGCGCCCAGAGTCAATCTATCAAGGAGAGTAAAATGCCCGAATCAGTCAGCCAAATGGTGAATTATCCATCCAACGATCACTCTACTCCCGCTTATGTCTCGCATCCTGCTGACGGGGGCAAATATCCGGGGTTGGTCGTCATCCAGGAGTGGTGGGGATTGGTGCCTCATATCATGAACGTGGCAGATCGTTTTGCTCGTGAGGGATTCTACGCCTTAGCCCCAGACCTCTATCATGGCAAGACCGCCAGCGAACCGGATGAAGCCCGAAAACTCGCGATGGAATTAGACCGCGATAGAGCTGTGGCAGAAATCCTGGCTGCGATACGTCACCTTCAGGAGATTGACCAGGTCAGTCCCAAAAAAATCGGAGTTGTGGGTTTCTGTATGGGCGGGATGCTCACCATTGCCACCGCCGCTGCCACTCGGCAGGTTGGCGCCGCCATAGCATTTTACGGCGGGGTGAACCTGCTCGAGCGTATCCCGCAGATTCATTGCCCTGTCCTGGGTCTGTTTGGGGAAAAGGATCATGGCATCCCGGTAGAAAGTGTGCGGGCTTTTGAAAAAGAGCTGGAAAAATATCAGATTCCCCATGAGATACATATCTACCCTGAAGCCGGTCACGCCTTTTTCAACGATGACCGCCCGCATGTGTACCACCCGGAGGCTGCAAAAGATGCATGGGAATGTACTTTGCGCTGGTTATGGGCTTACCTGGTCGAATAAAAAGCTTTTCCTGGGGAAACGATGCCCAGGAAAAGCGCTGGTTTAACCTTCTCTCCAATTTGCGAATAATCAAGCCGGTAGAATTTTATGGAAATACCAGTTTTTATACTCCTCGATATCTTTTCGGCTGGGAAAGCGAGGCTCGCCTTTGCCCAGGGAATAGGCAATCGTCATAATTTTTGCTATCTCTTCGGTTAGCTCCGTTCGGTTATAAGCCTCCCGGTTGGATTTGCCCAGGGTGACAAGCCCGTGATTTTCCAATACCATGACATTGAAATCCCGCGCATATTGCGCCACAGCTTTGCCCAACATGGGTGAGGTGGGAATCTCATATGGAATCAACGGAATCCGCTCTCCAAGCGATATGGGTGCTTCGGAACCCAGGGGTTGGATCTCGATTCCCAGCAGAGAGAGGGCGATCACATGCGGGGGGTGGCTGTGCATAATTGAAAGGACATCGGGTCGAGCCAGAAACACCTCGCGGTGGAGTACGATTTCAGATGATGGTCTGAACTTGTGCGGATAGGCTTCTCCGGTGATAATGTTGACCTTCACCCAATCCTCTACTTCCAGTTCGTCCATCACGCATCCGGTAGGGGAGATCCACATATCGTCTCCCACCCGGTAACTGACATTGCCGCCGGTAGCGGAGGTCAACCCGCGTTGCTTCAGGCGGGCGGAATAGTCGCATAGTTCATGCCGAATGTCTTCCACCTCAATGGATTTCAGGTTGCCGCTGTACTCTCCTGCTGTCTCTTGCGCCATATTTCTCTCCAATCCTTAGCATGATTGCTTAGCATGATTGTCAATGAGACGACCAGGATTGAAGTCCGTCTCACCGACGAAAAAACATTACATCTGGGTGGGGACGCCCTGGAAGAACTCATCCCAGGGAATCGGGAGCGGTTTTTCTGACCTGACGATTTCTGCCAGAGTGCGGACGAGATGCAACCGCTTTCCGTCCAGCACGCCATTGTTAATCAAGGCTTCAATGGTCGGTCCAATTTCGAGCAGCAGCTCCGCGCCCTCCACGGTCTCATCGGGCATGTATTCTCGCTTGGCTTGAGGATAGGGGATACCTAGCCCCAAAAGGCGTCCCATGCGGCTGTTTCGCCCGCCCTGGCAGGTGACATACAAATCGCCGGCGCCGGGCAAGGTGTAGACGCTGCTCAAGTCTCCGCCCATATACTGCACCAGATAAGCGGTTTCCCAGAGTCCCTGGGCAAAGAGAGCCGCCGCCAGGTTGTGCATGACCGCCTTATTATCCGCCTCGCCCTCTTTCTCTAACCATCCCAGGACAAGACCGACGCCCAGGGCGTACGCGTTTTTCATTGCCACACACACCTCAACCCCAATCAGGTCGGTGTTGACCCAGACATGGTAGTAAGGAGTCTGCAACATGCGCTGAAGCTGTTCCAATAACCCCCTGTCCGATCCGGTGATAACCACGCAGGTGTGTCGCCGGGCTGCCAGCTCACCCGCGATGGAAGGTCCGCCCACCGCCGCGATTCTCACCCGTTGCCGGATATCGGCGGGGAGTCCCTGGCGAAGGACGTCTGGCAGGATTTGCAACCCTTTTTGGTTTCCGGTCAACCCCTTGGTGAGCATCAACACCGGCATATCGGGCGGGAGAAGGGGTGCAAGTGTGTCTGCAGCCCAGTTCACGCCCAGGGAATTTACGCCCAGCACCAACAGGTCTGCCCCTACCAGGGCTTCTTCCAGCCCAGAGATAGTGTACGGGGTCACTTTGTCAGGGACACGGGAGCGCAATTTTGGGTGAACCCCGCTCTGGTGAATCTCTTCGATGATGTCGCCGTCGAGATGGGTGCCTACCAGCCGTACATTGTAATCCCGGTCTGCCAGAGGAAAACTGAAGGCTGTCCCCATGACGCCTGCGCCTAAGATTACTATGTTGGTCATGTGTTATTTCCTTCCTTTGCCAGGGTCAGGAAGCGACCCAATAGCGAACCTGCAGCTGTCTTCACTGGGGGTGGGTTAATTGTGTCAGGCGATCAATGAGAGATTGTACTGCAGGAAAGAGGTGCTGATAGACTTCTTCGTATAATTTGTTATAGAAGGCTTGCATCTCCGGATTGGGCTCGAAGCGTTCGGCTGTTCCGGTCATAGCCGCTGCAGCGTCGGCGACAGAAGGATACCAACCCGCGGCTGCTGCCGCCAGGATGCCCGCTCCCAGACAGGTCGCCTCGGTGGATGTGGAGCGCAGTACCGGAATACCCGTCACATCGGCGACAATCTGATTCCAAAGTTTACTCCGGCTGCCGCCACCCATCACCACATATTCATCGAATTTTCGTCCCAAAGCTGCCATAACGCCATCGCCCGCGAGGCGTTGTTCGAAAGCGATGCCTTCCATGATTGCCCGGTAGAAGTGTTCACGCCCATGCGCCCCGGTCCATCCCACCGTTATCCCGGATGCGAAGGGGTCCCAATAAGGGTTCATAACATTGTTCCAATACGGCACTAACATCAACCCAAGACAACCGGGCGGGACTTTGGCGGCGGCTGCCTCTAACAGCTCCTCGGGGCTGAGGGGCAACGCATTGGCGCGTAAGTCGCTGGCGAACTTATCAACAAACCAGCCAATCGTGAACACGCCGCCGCGCATCACGGTCTCCAGGAAATAATTGCCCGCCAGTGGGGCGTAGAGGGTGCGAAAAGCCGTATCGGCGAGGTACTCTGCGCTGAAGGCTCCTCCCACTACCGCGGTTCCCAGGTTGAGATAGGCTCTGCCATGGCTGACAGTGTTGGCACCAAGACCAGCGCATTGACCATCTCCAGCTCCTGCGACCACCGGCAGCCCTTCCGGCAAGCCACTCTCTCGCGCTGCGTCTTTATTGACCTTTCCGATAAGCGCGCCTGGAGGTACGAGATCGGGAAATTGATCCAATCGCAATCCCAGTTCTATGATTAAATCCTCTGCCCAACGATGGGCGCGCATGTCAATCAACCCCATCGGATCGGCGCAGGCAAGGCTGGTGCGAAATTCCCCCGTGAGGCGGAAGACGTGAAAGGCGTGTGGTTCGACAAATTTATAAGTGCGCTCGACGATTTCAGGTTCATTCTGGATCAGCCAGACGATTTTGGGCAAGGAGGGGGTCATCGAGCAGGGTTTGCCCGTAATCTGATGCAGACGTTCTTTGCCAATTTTGTCGCTCAGGAATTCCACCTGGGCGCGGCTGCGCTCATCTAACCATAGAATTCCGTTACGAATGGGTTTGCCCTGGCGATCCACCGGTACAAAGCTCTCTCTTTGGTTGGTGAGGCACAAAGCCTCGACTTTAGCGACATCAATTTTGCTGAAAAGTTCATTCAACGCCGCGCAGGTGCCGCTCCACCATTGTTCGGCATTCTGCTCGTACCAGGTTGGCTGGGGTTGGATTAAGGGGTAAGCGGAGCGTCCCTCGGCAATTGCCCGCCCTTGCGCATCCCAGGCGATAGCCTTGCAGGCGGTGGTGCTGCTATCGATTCCAATCACGAGGCTTTTTGACATATGTCGCACCTTATTTGAGGGTAAGGAGGGAAGGGCTGCAGGGGAGGGCAGCCCTTCCTGACTTGTAGAACTGGGGTTACATGGCACCAGCAGCGGCTTCGTCGGCGGCTTTCGCCATTTTATCCAAAGTGGTCTTGATGTCTTGTTGACCAGTGGTCATCTTGCCCAGTTCAACCGCAAAGCTGTCCACAGACAGGCTAGCCCAGGCGGGCAGGTGCGGCTCGGTGCCCATATAGTTCAAGATAGCTTCTTTGGTCACCTCGAAGTGGCGGGTGGTGCCAGCCATGACTTTGTTGTTCGCCAGAATGCGCGGGTCGGTGAAACTGCTGTAGCGCATCGGGGTGGCGCCGCCGGCCATCATACTGGCGCGTACGCAAATATCGGCGCTGGTTGCCCACTGCATGAAGATCCAGGCTGCTTCCTGGTTCTTGCTGTACTTTGACAATGCAAGGCTGGACCCGCCCTGGTGGCTGACGCCAGGGGTCTCGTCGAAACCGCATTCCGATTTCTGGCGCAGTGCAATCGGCGCTGGGACCCTATGGGGCTCAGCCAAACCGACGATTTTTGATTTCTGTGGGTCGTCAAAGCTGGGGAAAAACTCGCCCCAGGAGGTGTAAAATCCAGCCAAACCCTGGGTAAAGGCATCCGCCTCGCCTGACCAATCCCAGGTGACCGCTCCAGGCGGCATGTATTTACCAAGCTCCATCATGTATTCCATGGCGGCAACAGCCCTCTCGTCATTGATGGTGGCTTTACCCTCGGAATTGTAAACCGATCCGCCGTGACCCCACAGGAACATGGTCATGTCACACTCCAGCGAGTAGTGACCAGATTTCCATTGACCAACAGTGCCATACATGTTGGGCGCTTTGGCTTCGTTGATAGCTTTGGCGGCATCCATGTATTCCTGGAAGGTGGTCGGCGGTTTTAGCCCCAGTTCATCGAAGACGTCTTTGCGATACATGGTGATGAAAATCGGGATATCGTAGGGGAGCGCGCCGAGCTTGCCTTTGTACATGGCGATGTTCTCGACCAATGGCGGGAGGAAGTCTTCGAAGTTGTAATCCGGGTAGAGCAGGTCGGTCTTTGCCAGCATCTCCTGGGGGTCAACCGCATCGTTGATGAAGCGACCAATCCATGCCTGGTCCCAATAGTAAATATCGTTGACGCCTAGCCCACCAGCGGTATCCTGGCTGAGCTTTGCCAGAACCTGATCCAGTGGAAGCTGTTCCCTTTCGACGTTGATGCCGGTCAGAGGGATGAACTCGGTTTGGGCAATCTCGTTGATGGCGCGGCTGGGCGGGGTGGATTCGGAGACGATGCGGATGGTTGTGCCTTTATACTTTCCGCCAACTTCCTTGAGGAATTGTTGTTGGGGGGTTCCGGAAACAACCGC
>JBBIPD010000141.1:0-7506 GCA_037443025.1 Chloroflexota bacterium | reverse complement strand
GTGTTGAGCCTCCGCCAACCGAACTACAGTATCCAATGTTTGATCGAAAGGGCTGGATGAAAGGGTCGGCAGCACACTGGTAACACCGGTTGTGGGAAGCCAGGTTAGAATATCGTTCAGCTCTGGATGGCTGCAAGTCATGAAATCAAAACCCACACCGCCGTGGGTATGTGTGTCGATCAGCCCGGGGGAGACGAATAAACCTTGCGCGTCGGTGATTTCGGCACCAGCTGTAATTGGCAGATCCTTGCTTTTTTGGATGGCTGCTATTTTACCATCCCGCATCAGTATAGCACCATCTTCCAATATGCCGTTCGGCGTGAGGAGATTGCCATGAAGGAGGATAACATCCATGACTTACAGTTTCAATTCGGGTATTCGATCTCCATAACGCTGGATGTACTGTTGGTTGTGCTCCGCACCACCCGGTGTATTTCGGCTGACGCGCACAGGAGGTACACCGCCCAGGGCAACGATCTGCTCGATGGTCTCAGCCATAATCGCCTGGACGATTGCAACCCCCGCCACACTTGAAAGCGGGCACACCTTGCTGGGTACGCCGTCGATTTCTAGGCTAGCGTCCCCGTAAGGTACATGGCTATTGATAGCTAGATTCACCACATCCTTCAGCCGCCTGCCACTGGAGTGTTTGGAGTCCACGCGGCGGGAATGATCGAATGAGGTGATCGCGGCGACAAATAAGCCACGTTTGTTACCTTCCAAGGCGACCTCAATCGGCAGGGGATTCGCTCCTGAATTGGATATCACAATCAGCACCTCACCGGGCTGCCCATCAAAATTTTGCATCAGGGCTGAGCCTACTCCCTCAACCCGTTCGATTGCATCCAGAATGCGCTCCAGGCTGATCGGACGGACGTTGGTAAGGCAGCCAGCCCGGATATACAGCTCGTGGGCGGGAATAGCCGAGTGACCTGATCCAAAGATATGAATGATACCGCCGGCAAGGGTAGACCGCGCCGCGACCTTTGCCACCTGAGTAATCTTGCCTATCTCGTGCTTAGCGATTTCCTGAAGGAGTTGAGCAACCCTATCAAAATATTGCATTCCAGCAGACATCATTACCTTCCTCGAAATCGTTTTTCGAATACCGCAAACCCCGTTCGTGAGAACGAGGCAAGATCATGTCAGGCTGGTTCGCATCTGGGTGCGAGCATCCAGGTAGCGCGGGTCAGATAAGCGCATATTATCCGGCGAGATCTTTTTAGACAGGGCGGCGAAGTAGGAGAATTCATAGAGTGGGATGATCGCATATAACGGCATGAAAAGTTCCGGCTCGCCCGCAGGCAGCTCGGTGACGGCGTCTACGGCAGCGCCGTCCCAGGGTCGGTCGGTCAACACCCATACCTTGCAGCCTATCGTTTTCATACCTCCTGCCAGACGAACCGCGCTTTCGAAACTGGGTCCTGCGACAGCCAATAAAATGAGCAAGTCCTCCCTTTCCGTGCTTGCCCAGGTGCCATGCACAGCTTCTTCGATCTCCCAGGAGACCGAGCTGGAGATAGACGCCTCGGTTATCTTGAGGCTCCCTTCCAGAGCGGTAGCATATTGTGGACCACCCCCCGAAACGATAATTCTCCGGCAGGATACCCAGCGTTCAGCCAATCCTTTAACCTGTGACTCTACGGATGACAGGACCTGATTTGCCAATCTCGGAGCCATGTTCAATGCAGACTCCCATAACTGCACCTCTCTGGCATTACGACGAGCAAGTTCAATTGCCTGGAGGTAACCTCTCATCAACATACTCGTATAACTGCGCGTTTTTGGAAGCGCTGGCTCGAGACCCATTGTGCTCAGGACTGCCCATTCGCCGGCACGGGTAAGTGCAGATGAAATTCCATCGGTGTAACCGACTGTGCAAGCTCCTAGCTTGCGCGCCATTTCCATAGCCTGAACCACTGGCGGAGTGCTGCCGGTGTGCGAGATCCCAATCACACAACTTTGCTCGATCCCCACCGGAGGATATGCCAGGAACTCAAAAGCTTCCCAGGGATAAGCGGACAAGCCTGCTATCTGCTCGATAGCGTACGCTATGGCGATAGCAGCAAAGTAAGATGTGCCACAGCCGATCAGGTGAATCGGGGATTTCTTGATCATCTCGGCTGCTGAGGCTTGGATTGTGCGAACGATCTTCGGTGCCAGGATGTCCGTCATGCCATCGGGGATGCTTTGGATGCCATCCCACATATAGTAAGGATGCGTTTGCCGTTCAAAGATGTGTTTGAGAGACGCGTTGAGGCTACGTTTCATCATTAACTCGCTCTACGAGAGAATCATTTGCGTTTGCGAACGATATCATTCAGTACGGTAAGGCCCTGGTTGGGCACCCACTGCACTTCGATACGGATACCCATCTCGTCCAGTTTTTTCCAGGCTGCCAATTCCTCGGGTGTGGCGACAACCTCTTTTGTAAGCTTGATCGTGGCTCCTGGAGAACGGACCCCACCCACATTGATTTTAGGTACCTGAACGCCCTTTTCAATCAACCTGACCATGTCGATGGGATTGCGAAGCAACAGCAAGATGGTGGCATTCGGCCAGGTATTTGCATTCAGTTTTTCTACAACCTCATCAACAGAGTAAATTTCAATTGTAACACCGACAGGGGCAGCCATCATCATCAGCTTCTTTTGCATCTGATCCCTGGCTACCAAGTCGTTGACTGCCAGAATAAGATTGGCGGATACCGCTCGCGACCATCCCAGGGTAACCTGACCATGGATGAGGCGCTCGTCGATTCGAACCAGTGCAATTTTCATCTCGCTGTCCGGAATTGTGGAGAAGGGCTCAGGTTGCCTGAGCCCTTCCGTCCCCGGTTAGAATCAGGCAAAGATCTTGATGATCCCGCCGAATACGAGGGCAATAATTAACAAAGTGATCATGATATAGGTATTTCTCACTCCTCGACGGACAGCCCAATAGACCAGCAGTGTGGTGATCAAAGGCAGCAGACCCGGTAGGATGCTATCGAGCATGTTTTGAATGGGGAGGGAGTAATTCCCGGTTTGATAGGTCAGTGTTGGGGCTAGTCCAAAGGAGAACCAGTTTGCGACCAAGGCACCCAAACCAACCAAGCCAGCTATTGCTGCGCCTTCCATCACCCGCCGCAAGCCTTCCTGATCGACCCGCTCAAACAGATTGCCGCCCAGGCGGAATCCTTGATCCAGGGACCACCAGCGCACGAAAACGTGCACGATGTTCGTGCCGAAGAAGAAAAGCAGGGGAGCGATCGGATTCCCGTCCAGGGCAAGGGAAGCCGCGATACCACCCATCAAGGGTCGCAGCGTACCATGAAACATCGAGTCGCCAATTCCCGCCAGCGGACCCATCAGCGAAGCCTTAACCGCCTGAACGGACTGCTCATCCACCCTGGATGGATCCTGAGCCCGCCGTGCTTCCAGGTCGGCGACCATTGCAAAAATCGGACCGGGGATCCACATGTGGGTATTGAAGAAAACCAGGTGACGCTTGAGGGCTCTGGCGAACTCCTCGGTGCCTCCATAGAGCTTCTTGAGGAACGGGATCAGCGTCCAGGTGAAGCCTAAGGCTTGCATGCGGTCGAAGCTGAAGGCAGATTGCAAACCGAATGAGCGCCAGAAAATCGTCCTGCGGTCAGCTTCTGGAACTAATTGCTCGACCTCTTTCTCTGCTTCATCTGCCTGGCGAACTATGGTAAGTCCGCCCTTTTGGAAGACGAAGATTGTGCCCGCACAGATGCCCAGAAACGCCGCAGCCAGCACGCTGAATTTGGCAAATATTGCCAGCAGGAAGCCAATGAAAAACCATGGGATCAAAGCCGGAGTGGCTAGCATGCTGAGTAAGATTCCAAAGCCCAGCGCCGGGAGCATATTTCCCGCCAGCTTGATGCCACTGGATAGCCAGTCTGGCAAGTTTGCCAAGCTCGCTGCAGCTTGTCCGCCGAAGGATAGAACCACGAAGGTGGGGATGAAGTCGGCTAGGAAATGCAGGAAGTTGCCGGAGTGGACCATCAAGGAGACCCCACCGCTGTTGCCTCGATCGGCAAAATATTCAGCCCCAGCTACGAAAATGGTACTGACGGTCTTGGCGAGCAGCTCGAAGAAGGAACCCGCAATCGCAGCAGGGATTGCGATCGCCAGAGCCTGGTCCGGCTGAAGCCCGGCGGAGATGGCAAATGCAGTGCCAATTGTGGACCCAATCGGCAGGTTTGCAGGGACGGAGCCGCCGATATCGGAGGCGCCCATGAAGATCAGCTCAAGAGTGCCGCCAACAATCAGACCAGTATGCAGGTCACCCATGATCAGCCCCGTTAACGGTCCCAGGATGATCGCTCGCTCCAGATAGAGATCACCTAAAAATCGCCGACCGAAATAGGCGAAACCTGCAAAGAAGGCTAGGATAAAGGCAATTCCAACAGGTATATTCATGTTAATATTCTCCTCTCAAGATATTGGAGTTAATCCATTCGTTTGAGTGCGTAAGCTTGGTATTCTATGTTCAATAAATATCTCCTTTCTCCCTGGCTCATTATTCAACGAGTATAATTTCTACGCCTTGTTGCCGGATTCTTTCTACAATGTCAATTGGAGCCAGCTTGGATGTCACAATCGTGCGTGCTCTGGTCACATCGGCGGTACGGGTGGTAGCAACACGACCAAACTTGGTATGGTCTGCTAGGATGATAATATTGTCACTGATGTCCATGTAGGCACGGTCCATCATCATTTCCTGAGGGTATTGATTGGTCAATCCGTAATCGGGATGAATGCCTCCGACGCCCATGATAACTTTATCCAGGCGCAGGTCGCGGATCATGTTCTCAGCAAAATGCCCCACCAAGGAATATTCCCGTCGACGCAAAAAGCCGCCGACCAATATCACCTCCATATCATTCGAGAGTGCCAGGAGATTTGCAACCGGTAGGGAATTGGTGACAACGGTTAAATCGCTACGGGAAGCAATGGCTTTGGCGAGCCAGTAGGTAGTGCTCCCAGCGGCGATGTAGATCTTCTCGCCAACCGCAATCATCTGGGAAACGGCTCGCGCAATAGCCTGCTTCTCTGCTGCTTGCTCGTACAATCTGAGTAAAATCGGGGATTGCATCAAATTGTAGTTTGTCGTAAGCGACGCCCCACCATGCATCCGCTCGATTAAACCTTTTTCGTGTAGCGCCTGCAGATCGCGGCGGATCGTCATCTGGGATACGCCAAACTCCTCAGCCAGCTCGCTGACTTTTGCATTTGCTTTTTCGTGGATGATTTCCTGGATTTTTTGCTGGCGAATTTCTTTGAGCATAAGCTGAGGAGACAATCAGGCTATAAATTCTATCAATTATAAAAATTATATGTTTAAGTTTGTGTGCTTGTCAACATAACGAACACAAATGCACATCCTTTGACTGTTAGATTACCTACAAAAGGCTTTGTCGAACAGGGGCGGTCTAATTTCATTGTTTGGTTTTCTCCTTCTTCATCCCCGGCGCGGTTAGTTCCCCCCCGAAACCCAACCGCTTATTTTTGCCCTGTTTGTATTGTTCACCTTCACGACGGGGCGGGCATCCTCGGACATGCCTGGGAACGCTATGGCGAGATGCCATTCTATCCCATATAACCACGCAAAACATCACCCGGTTGCCTTATTGAGCGTCCCAATCAGCGCCGGATGCATCCGGCGCAGCGCCTGGGCGTCGGGAGCGCAGCTCTTCGCCGAGGTACGCAATAATAACTACTATTCCCTCACCCACCCCCGCCCTCCCTCTCCCAAACATCAGGGAGAGGCAGGGTGCGCCTTTGGAACATGCCGAGACCTCAAATTGGCGCGATAATATTGTGTGTGGTCAGCGACGATTACACCGCATCCTGGATGCCTGCCATACCGGCGCGGAATCCCCTCTCCCGAGCTCGGGAGA
The DNA here is from genome assembly GCA_037443025.1 of Chloroflexota bacterium. Taxonomy (GTDB): domain Bacteria; phylum Chloroflexota; class Anaerolineae; order Anaerolineales; family UBA4823; genus JAQBDA01. Next base: position 1,598 of record JBBIPD010000141.1, on the reverse strand, counting down.
GGGGCAGGCTGCGTTCTTTGCAGCCCGGGGTGAGGGCGATACCCGGCGCGGGGGAGGTCCAGACGTGGGATCGCTACGCCGCGATGGGAAATAACCCGGTGAAGTATGTCGATCCGACGGGGCATATGCAGGCGTGTCCCGATGGGGATAAGGGGGGAGGCTGTGGATCAAGTAATGACAACGTCGAGTTATCATATAGCTTTGACACAAAGGCAATTGCAGATGAATACATACCGTTTACACCTGAACAATTAAGAAATTGGGCGATGAAATTTGATCATTTCGCCTTAGGGGTTGATGCACTTGCTGAATCGATTGTGCTCGGGCATGTCGGAGTAGGTACAGTTGCCGGAACCGCATTCGAAGGTAACCCGGTCTCAGGAATACCGTCAGGAGCAGGTGCAGGATGGATACTAGGTGAAACAAATCCCGTTGTCCAAAGCTTAGTTACGCTTGGAAATTTTTCCGCAACCTTGGCTTCCACATCAGGAATCCTTGCAGATGTCAAAACAGGCGATAGCCGCCTTCAATTTCAAGTATCATTATCTACTAACAATTTATCGCTAAACGGAAGCGCCTCCGTAAGTTCAAATTCTATTGCTAGCGGCTATCTGACAACCTTGGGTTGGGCGACACGTATTGTGGAAGGATCACTGTTGGTTCAAGGAGCTGCCATTGCCTTTGATCATGGTGTGGTACCAACCTATATCATTACACTCCCCTTCGGTGTTCAAATATCAAATCGTTAAGTAATGCTCAAGGAACAAAGTATGAACCTCTGTCAGGGTTTTCTGCTCCTCATTATTACTACGACTTTGTTACTGTTGATATTTGGTACAAAACCGTGGGAAGCACCTAAAGACAACAAACAACGATGGTTTCGCTCCCTTTTGACCGGAATCGGTACTGCTATAATTGTAATAAGTGGATTTGCACTAATGGAGCTTGAGCGAAGCACGGGAAATTGTTTAAGAGATATACAAAACTTAAATCTTGGTTATTGGGCTTGTATTGGGATACCTGTGTTTGTTGTTGTCACAATAGGTAACTACATCGGATATGGACAAATTATCTGGTTGCAATCTGAGCGCAAAAAAATCGATAAACAGAAAAAATGATCATTCATTTGCTATGGTAGGTTCTTCAGGTCTAGGTTGCAATTCGCTATAGCAGTGTCAGCGGCTTTCAGTATGTGCAGGTCGACCTGGGAGCGGCGTTCCCGGTGAACAAGATCGTTGTCTGGCATTACAACGGCGACGGGCGCACCTACCACAATACCAGGACCCAGGTGAGCGCCAACGGCAGCACCTGGTTGACGGTGTTCGATAGCGCCACCCAGGGTGAGTACGCCGAGACTCTGGCGGGCAAGACGCACACCTTCAAGCAGAACGTGTGCTACGTGCGCGATTACCTGAACGGCTCAACGGCGAATCCTGAAAATCACTGGACGGAGATCGAAATGTGCGGCACAACCACCACCGCCTATGTGGGGGATTACTTCGAGTGGAACGGGAGCCTGCAGACCATGACCAAATACTGTTAGTGGATTATGCTAAAATTAGAACAGGATGACCAGCCATTGAGGTGAGTAATGTCCG
>JBBIPD010000140.1:0-7513 GCA_037443025.1 Chloroflexota bacterium | reverse complement strand
AATCGAAGATGTCTATCCCCCGACGGACGCCGTTCACCATGTCTTCGAGAGCGCCAACGCCCATCAGGTAGCGTGGTTTGTCTTCGGGCAGGATGCGATCCACCACCTCCAGGACGGCGTGCATCTCTTCTTTTGTTTCGCCCACAGATAACCCGCCGATGGCGTTTCCCGGAAAATTCAACCCGGCGATAAATTCAGCCGATTGCTGACGCAGGTCGGGGAAGACGCCTCCCTGGACGATGCCAAACAATGCCTGGTCCGGGCGGGATTTTGCCTCAAGGCAGCGTTTTGCCCAGGCATGGGTGCGCTCCATGGCGCGCTCGTTGTAGGCGCGGTCCTCGGGCGGGGCGCATTCATCAAAAGCCATGATGATGTCTGCTCCCAGATTCTCCTGGATGGCAATGGACTTCTCCGGGGTAAGACGGTGGATTGAGCCGTCAATATGGCTTTTGAAGGTCACCCCATCGCTATCAATTGTGCACCTGTCGGCGAGCGAGAAGACCTGAAAGCCGCCGGAGTCGGTCAGAATGGGGTGACGCCAGTTCATGAATTGGTGCAGACCGCCCATCTCCGCCACCAGGTCGTCCCCGGGGCGCAGGTACAGGTGGTAGGTGTTGGCGAGAATCAGGGTGGCGTTCAGCTCCTCTAGTTGCGCCGGAGTGAGGGCTTTCACCGTCGCCTGGGTTCCAACCGGGGCAAAGACCGGGGTGGGGATATCTCCGTGAGGCGTGTGAAAAACGCCCGCCCGAGCGCGCCCATCCTGGGCGATCAACTCAAAAGAAAAAAAGTCTGCTATGCTCACTCGCTTCCTTCGCCTGAGAAAAACGGTTCAGATTGACCCAAAAGGTTGCCTGGTTGAGGTGAACCTGAATGTAGATTCGATTGCCCCGTGCCTTCTTTCACGACAACCCGACAGGTTACGAAGGCTGATTATAATCTTAAAATGATATAATTCGGTGGTTAATATATCCAATATCAATGTAGAACGGTTCTCGAGGGCTCGCCTGGGGTAGGCTGGCGTTGTATTTCAGGGGTACATGCCCGGGCTTTACCCGATATTCCATCTTGCTGGAGTCCCTCAGGCGCCGCAACAGTCATTGTTCAGGAGAATTGTGTATGCCAATAATGGATTTACCCGGTCCGAAAGCCAGGGAAATAGTCGAGCGCGATAAAAAAGTGATCTCTCCATCCTACCCGCGAGGCTACCCCTTTGTCATGGATCATGGCAAAGGGGTGGAGGTGTGGGATGTGGACGGCAACCGCTTCCTGGATTTTGCTGCGGGGATCGCGGTCGTCGCTACCGGACACAGCCATCCGCGGGTTGTGCAAGCCATCCAGGAGCAGGCGGAGAAGTTCATCCATATTTCGTCAGATTATTATCACCCGATTTGGGTCGAACTGGCAGAGAAATTGAACGAAATCGCCCCCTTCAAAGAGGATGCAGTCTCGTTTATGACCAATTCTGGGACGGAGAGCGTCGAAACCGCGATTAAACTGGCGCGCCACTATACCGGTCGCAGCCAGCTCATCGGTTTCTTTGGGGCGTTTCATGGACGCACGATGGGCGCAGTTTCAATCACCGCCAGCAAATCCATCTACCATCGTGATTTCTATCCGCTCTTGAACGGGGTGGTGCATGTTCCCTTTCCCGACCCATATCGCCCGCTCCTCGCTCACCAGCCCGGCGAAGATTATGGCGAGGTGGTCGTCCGCTATATCGAGAAAAATATCTTTGAACAGATTTTGCCTCCCGAAGAAGTCGCCGCTGTCATTGTCGAACCCATCCAGGGCGAGGGAGGCTATATCTTGCCAACCCCGGGCTTCTTCCCGGCGTTGCGCAAACTCTGCGACCGACATGGCATTCTGCTCATCGTGGACGAGGTTCAATCTGGCATGGGGCGCACTGGAAAATGGTGGGCGATTGAACATTTTGGGGTTGAGCCGGATATCGTCTGTGCAGCCAAAGGGATTGCCTCAGGCATGCCTTTGGGCGCCATGATCGCCCGCAAGCATATTGTCACCTGGGAGAAAGGCTCCCACGGCAACACCTACGGCGGCAACCCCATCGCCTGCAGCGCGGCGTTGGCGACCATCAGCCTGCTGGAAGAGGGATATATGCAAAATGCCGCCAGGGTGGGCGAATATCTGAAAGACGCTCTGGAAGAAATCGCCTCCCGCCACCCGCCATTGGGACGTCCGGGGATTGGAGAAGTGCGCGGCGTCGGGTTGATGATCGGCGTGGAATTTGTCAAAGCTTCCCAGACCAAAGAGCCAGCCGACGCCTTCCGCGCCCTGATTGTGGACAATGCTTTCCGCAGAGGTCTGCTGCTCCTGGGTTGCGGCAAGAGCGTCATCCGTTTTGCCCCGCCCCTGATGGTCAGCCAGGCGGAAGTAGATGAGGCACTGCAGATTTTCGAGGACGCCCTGGTAGCCAGCGAGAAAGAGGTCCTGGTTGCTGCCTGATTTTCGCGTTCGCCAGCGGGATTATCTGCTGGAAATCAGCCGGGCGATCACCCAGGAATTGAACCTGGATACGCTCCTGGCGCGCATCCTGCGCATCTCGGTCGAGATGCTTGCTGGTCAGGCGGGCTTGATCGCTTTGCGCCAGGAGCATGGAGGCTGGACCGTGGCGGCTTCGCACGGCATTCCGCCGGCTTTCTTGCGTTATCTGGAACCGCTGCTGACCGAGGTGCCTGAGTATAAAGATCAGGCGTTCGAGTTGCCCGAAATCAACCGCTTGCTTCAAAACCTGACCCGCGCCGCCAGCATGGGGTTGCTCACCGGGGTGGGCTTGCCGCTGATTGTGCGCAAACGTGTGATTGGCGTTATTTTCATCTTTCGGAATTACCCCGGCGTGTTTTCCAGCAACGACACGGCTTTGCTCCAGAGCTTTGCCGATCAGGCGGCGATTGCGGTTCAAAACGCTCAGCTCTATACCCAAATCAGCCGCGAGAAACAACGTATGGATGCCATGCTCGATTCGGCTGCAGATGGGATTATCATTCTCACGCCGGCGCATCGCATTGAACGTTGCAACCTGGCGATGGCGCGCATGCTTGGCGCATCCGCGGAGGATGTTCGGGGTAAAGCCCACCACGAAGTGATTCAACTGGTCAATACGAAAGACGGGTTGACCCTGGAGAAAGCCGAGGAAGGGGGTTGGCCGCTCACGCCCAATGCCACCCTTTATGTCGAGGGCGACCTGATACGCCAGGGTAGCCTGCCTCTTCCGGTGGGGATTACTTACGCCCCGCTGGTCAGCTCGGAGGGGCATCTGCTCAATATTGTCGCCACGGTCCGGGATATCACCCGTTTCCGTGAGGCGGAGGAGCTCAAAAGCACCTTCATCTCGGTCATCAGCCACGAGTTGAAGACCCCGGTGGCATTGATCAAGGGTTATGTGAGCACTTTGAGGCGGGAAGACGCCTCCTGGGACCCGAAAATTGTGGATGACAGCCTGCAAGTCATCGAAGAGGAGGCGGATCGTCTGACCGTTTTGATAGAGAATCTGTTGGACGCGTCTCGCCTCCAGGCTGGCGCGCTGGCGATAAACGAAGCAGACGTGGCATTGGACGCCCTGGCGCACAGGATTGCGGATCGTTTCCGGACTCAGACCAGTGTGCATACCATCGTTGTGGATTTTCCGCCCAATTTTCCGGTGGTGTTGGCGGACGAGGACCGCATTTCCCAGGTGCTCTCCAACCTGCTTTCGAACGCCATCAAGTATTCTCCCGACGGGGGCGAGATTCGCATCAGCGGGAAGGTGCTGCCCCAGTATGTCGTGATTTGCGTCAGCGATCAAGGACCCGGCATCGCTCCGGATGACATCCCTCATGTTTTCGATCGCTTTTACCGCTCCTCCGAAGCAGCCCGTAAGACGAAAGGCGCCGGCTTGGGGCTTTACCTTGCCCGGGCGGTGGTCGAGGCGCACAAAGGGCGCATCTGGGTGGACCCCAAACCGGGCGATGGGGCGAGGGTGTGCTTCTCGCTTCCCCGTTGATGGAGATTCGGTTATATTCGTATCAAGCTCTTATAAACATCTTTCCGATTTCAGGAGATTTTCATGCCAAAGACCCAAATAAATTGCCCGAATTGTCGTCAGCCGGTCATCGCCGAGATTGACCAGTTGTTCGATGTTGGGGTTGATCCAACCGCCAAACAAAAGCTGATTTCGGGCGCCTACAATATCATCCAATGCCCGCGTTGTGGATATACCGGCAATCTCAGCACGCCAATCGTCTATCACGATCCGCAAAAGGAACTCTTGCTGACTTTTGTCCCACCCGAGTTGGGTTTGCCTCGCAATGAGCAGGAACGCATCACCGGCAGCCTGATCAAACAGGTCGTCAACAACCTTCCTCAGGAGAAGCGCAAAGGCTACCTGTTCCAGCCTCAGACTACGCTGACCATGCAGGGACTGGTGGAACGAATTCTCGAGGCGGACGGCATCACCCGCGAGATGATTCAGGCTCAGCAGCAAAAACTGAACCTGATTCAGCGCCTGCTCAGCGCTCGACCCGAGGCGCGGGAAGAGATTGCCAGGCAGGAAGATCAGTTGATAGATGCCGAGTTCTTCGCGCTAATCAGCCGCATCGCCGAGGCGGCGCTGGCAAGCGGCGATCAGAATGGCGCCAGACAGCTTGCTGAATTGCAACGAACCCTGTTGCCCATCACGACCTTCGGGAAAGAGCTGCAAGAACAATCTCAGGAAATCGAAGCGGCTGTGGCTTCGTTGCAGCAGGCAGGCGAAGGCTTAACCCGGGAGAAATTGCTGGAGCTGATTATCACCGCCCCCAGCGAGACCCGCCTGCAGGCGTTGGTCAGCCTGGCTCGCCCCGGCTTGGACTACCAGTTTTTTCAGTTGCTCAGCGACCGCATAGACCGGGCGCGCGGAGATGGCAGGGCGCGTTTGATTGAAATTCGGGAAAAGCTGTTGGAATTGACCCGCGAAATTGATCAACAGGTGCAGCTCAGGCAGCAGGCTGCCAGGGACTTCCTCGAGGAGTTGCTTAAATCCCCCAATCCGGTCCAGACGCTTCAGGAAAATCTGCCCGCCGTGGACAATTTCTTCGTCCAAGAGTTGAATTCCGCCCTGCAGTCTGCCCGGCAGGCGGGCGATTTGGAGAGAAGCGCTAAACTGCAGCAGATGTTCGAGCTATTGCAAAGCCTCAGCGCTGAGCCCCCGGAGCTGGCGTTCCTTGAAGATTTGATTGACGCCAGCGACACCCAGGCTCGACGCAAGCTGCTGGAAGCAAATCAGGATAAAATCACCCCGGAGTTCCTGGATGCGCTGACCAGCATTATCTCTCGGGTGGAGGCGAGCGAGGATAGCGAGCTGGTCGAGCGAATCAAAACGATTCACCGCGAGGCGTTACGCTACTCCATGGAGTTGAAACTGCAGGGTTAAGTCTGGGATCAGTCTTCGCTTTTAGGTGGATTATCCAGCCGTAAGCCAAGACCCCGCACGGTAACAATATACTGGTGTCTGGGGTCAATCAGTTTAAGCCGATCGCGCAGGCGGCGCACCAGAGCGTCGAATGCCTGTTCGGAGATGCCAACTGCCTGATCTTCGCCCCAGATTTTTTGAATTAATTCCACCCGAGGCGTTACCCTGCCCTGACGTTCGTAGAGTATCTCCAACAATGTGAACTGAGAGACAGAGAGCGGTGGGAGCACTTCCACATTGTTGATCCACACCCGGCGCGAACGCTTATCAAGAACCAATTTGCCAGCTTCCACCGGGGCGACGCTCAGGCTGTCCGATTCGATGGGCAGGGTCGCGTCTGAACTGAGATAGATAAACTGTTGCGCCAGGGCAATCTGAACGATATCGCTGTCTTCCAGGAGCGTCGGGCGGTCAATTCTCACCCCGTTGCGGTGGGTGCCGTTTTTGCTGTTTAAATCTTCCAGGATCACCCCCTTAGGGGTCAGGGTGAGGGAGGCGTGATGGCGAGAAACCTGTCGGTCGGCGATTACAATGTCGCAGGAAGGCTCTCTCCCCAGGATCATGTTCCCTCGAATTGCCCAACGCTGACCGTTCAGCGGTCCAGTTTGCGCGACCAATAATGGGGCGTCTTCGCTCTTTCTCTCCATGTTCCTCACTCCGAGAGTATAATATCATAAATTGGCAGTGAATTTCAATTGCCAATTTACCCACTCAGATCGAGAAGGAGTACGCCGCGCCCGAATAAATGCCCTTGCCATTAAAAGCTGGAGAAGTACTGAGAAATCGTTACAAAATACGCCGCATCATCGGTCAGGGAGGTATGGGGAGTATCTACCTGGCGGATGATTTGCGTCTGGCAGGCAGGCTGTGCGCCCTGAAGGAAGTGGAGCACGACCGGACGATGCCCGCCGACCTGATAAAACAGGCGCGCGATCAATTTATGCGCGAGGCGACTGTTTTGGCGCGCCTGGATCATCCCAACTTGCCAAAAGTCTCGGATTTCTTTTCTGTGGGCGGCAGGGATTACCTGGTGATGGATTTTGTCCCAGGGAAAGACCTGCGCACTCTGATGTCCGAAGCCAAACAAAAGGGCGAATTTCTCTCTGAGCGGGAAGTATTGGGTTGGGCTGCCCAGCTGGCGGACGCTCTGGCGTATATGCACAACCAGAATCCGCCCATTCTGCATCGGGATATCAAACCCAGCAATTTGAAGCTGACCCCTAACGGGCTGGTCAAACTGGTTGATTTTGGCTTGGTGAAAATCCTTGCCTCCGACGAGGTCACCATTACCGTCCTTCAGGGGAGGGGGACTGCCATCTACACCCCGCTGGAACAATATGGCGGCGACACCGGGCATACCGACGCCCGCAGCGATATCTATTCTTTTGGGGCGACCCTCTACCATCTGCTGACAAACACCCGACCGGTTGAAGCGCGTGAGCTTTTCCTGCACCCCGAGTTGCTCGTCCCGCCGCGCCAGATTAACCCCGATATCAGCTTGCGCACAGAGCGGGCAATCCTGTGGGCAATGAGCCTTCACCCAGAGGATCGCCCTCAAACCGTGGATGAATTTCGCAAGGCGCTACTGAGTGATTGGAACCCGGTGACGCGACCTAAAGCCCCTCCGCCGCGCCCTTCCTTTGCAGATTTATTGTCCTCGCCTGCCGATATGGCGTTAATTTGGGTTGCTGCCGGGCTGGTGCTGCTCAGCCTGATTCTCACCTTTACCCAATAATCGAAATCCCCCGTGGAAGGATCATACCTCCCGCCCGCGTGTTTTGCTCGCGAGGCGCCATGACCAGTTGGCGAACAGCCCCGCTCCGGCGCCAACGGTTGTGAACAGAATCACTCTCCATCCATCCAGAGTCTCCAATAAATCTGGATTGCCGTGCAGCAATATCGCCAGGATTGAGTAACCGAGCAAACCGCCAATCAGGGCGAATAATGCCCCCCGCAGTCCCCACTGCACCAAGCCCATAAAGGCAAACAGGCGGTACGCGATGAAAGCAATCACGCCTGCCAACATGATTGCCACCAGCCAATCAAAAAGCGAGAGGGGCGCAGGGG
>JBBIPD010000139.1:0-7704 GCA_037443025.1 Chloroflexota bacterium | reverse complement strand
GGCGACCCTTCAATACGTCACCGATCATGCCTATTTCTGGATAGAAGACGGCATTCGCTTTCGAAAAAGCGAGCTGAAATCCCTGGCTGAGGCGTTTGAAGAGCAAATCTACCCCACCAACCGGGAATTCTTCGGCAGCGAATGGAGCCCCGGCGTGGACGGCGACCCCCACATCTACATTCTATACGCCCGCAACCTGGGCAGCAACCTGGCTGGTTATTTCTCTTCTACTGACTCCTACAATCCCCTGGTACAGGAATATTCGAACGGGCATGAGATGTTCTTGTTCAACGCGGATACCACAGAACTGGATGAGGATTACACCTACGGCGTGCTTGCCCACGAGTTTCAACACATGATTCACTGGTACCGTGATCGCAATGAGTCCACCTGGATGAACGAGGGTTTCTCAGACCTTGCCATGTTTCTCAACGGTTACAGGGTGGGTGGGCATGATTTTCTATACGTCCTAAATCCAGACCTGCAGCTCAACGATTGGCCTAACGACGATAGCGACACCTCGCCCCATTACGGCGCTTCCTTCCTTTTCCTGAACTACTTTCTTGGTCGCTTTGGCGAAGATGCTAGCAAAGCAATTGTTGTGCATCCTTAAAATGACTTGGAAATCATCGACGCCCTGCTCTCGGAAATCGGTGCGACCGACCCCTCGAGCGGTAACACCCTGACCGCAGACGATGTCTTTGCCGATTGGGTGGTGGCTTCTTATCTCCAGGACGACAAGGTGGGCGATGGGCGCTTTGATTACCTGCTCTACCCCGCCGCGCCTCAGGCATTTGACACGGAGGAATTTTACGACTGTGATACTAAAACCCATACCCGAGATGTGCGCCAATACGGGGTAGATTACATCCGCATATCATGCCGGGATTCAACCACGCTTCGTTTTGAGGGTTCTACTTTGGTGCAATTACTGCCCGAAGATGCCTACTCCGGGGTGTATGCTTTCTGGAGCAACAAGGGCGACGAATCGGATATGACACTGACCCGCGCCTTTGATTTCAGCGCGTACTCGGGACCTCTCACCCTCTCCTACTGGACCTGGTACGATATCGAAAAAGATTTTGACTATGTGTATTTGCTCGCCTCGGAAGATGGCGAATATTGGGAGATTTTGACCACCCCCTCCGGCACCGACGCAGACCCCACCGGCGCCAACTACGGCTGGGGCTACAACGGCTCCAGCGGGGATAGCCCGGAATGGATCCAGGAGACAGTTGATCTCTCCCAATTCGCTGGTAAGAAAGTCACCCTGCGTTTCGAATACATCACCGATGCTGCTGTGAACGGCGAAGGATTCTTGCTGGATGATATCGCCATCCCCGAAATCGGTTATTTTAGCGATTTTGAAAGCGACAACGGCGGATGGGAAGCAAACGGTTTTGTCCGCATCCAGAATTTGCTCCCCCAGACTTTTCGGCTGAACCTGATTACCCTGGGAAAAACAATCGAGGTGGAGCCAATCCACCTCTCATCAGATAATACCGCCACGATTCCCCTGGACCTGGGGCGTTCAATAGATGACGCCATCCTGGTGGTGAGCGGGACGACGCGGTTCACCCGCCAGCCCGCCACCTATCGTTTTTCTTTCCTCCCTTGACGGGGGACTCAACCGAATCAGATACGATAAGCCGGCTCTTATCGGATACCGCCGAAAAGCCGGCTTTTTTCTATCATCTACACTGGTTCGACGGGCTTCTTGGGCGAGCGCAGGGCTGCCAGTTGTTCTTCCAGCTCGGCGCGCCGTTCAGCCGCCGCCTTCTTCACTTCATCCTGGACATAACTTGCCCGTTCCTGAATCTGGATGCGCAAATCCTCGCCCGAAACAGGCGCCAATAAAATTGCGACCACTGCCCCCACCAGAGCGCCGCTGATGACTCCGGCAAAGAAACTCAAAAATCGGTTCACGATAAGCTCCTTCTAAAAGACTGCATTTGTGGTGTTCTCCAATTATACTTAAGAACAATGGCTTTGACTACCTGCAACGAGCGATTAATAACCCATCCTCTGCTCGAAAGGACATTCCAGGAAGGAGACCGCGATGATTGACCCTGCCCTCCCATTGATAGACCTTCACCGCCACCTGGATGGCAACGTCCGCCTGGAAACCATCCTGGAACTGGGACAGAGGCACAATCTACCTCTCCCCGCAGCGGATGTCGAAGGGCTGCGCCCACATGTACAGATTACCGCCCCCCAACCCGGCGTGATGGCTTTCATCTCCAAAATGCAATGGGCGGTTGGTGTGCTGGTTGACTATGACGCCTGCCGCCGAATCGCATACGAGAACGTGTTGGACGCTCAAAACGAGGGCATTGACTATATAGAGCTGCGTTTCAGCCCCTGGTTTATGGCTGAGGCGCATCACCTCGACCCGGGGGGGGTTGAGGAAGCAGTTGTGGATGGGGTGGCAGCCGGCAAGCGCGATAGCGGCATGCGCGCCAACCTGATTGGGATTATCAGCCGTACATACGGTCCAGAAAACGCCTGGAAAGAGTTGGAGTCTCTTCTCAGCCAGCAGCAACATCTGGTCGGGCTGGACCTGGCTGGCGATGAGGCAAATTTTCCCGGAGAGTTGTTCATCCCACACATTCGTCGCGGGCGCGATGCGGGTTGGAAAATCACCGTCCATGCCGGGGAAGCCGCCGGACCGGAAAGTGTGTGGCAGGCGATACGCGAGCTTGGCGCATCTCGCATTGGGCATGGCGTTCATGCCGCCCAGGACCCTGCCTTGCTGGATTACTTAGCCCAACAGCGGATTGGCGTCGAGTCCAACCTGACCAGCAATGTCCAGACCAGCACTGTCCCAGACTACGCCAGCCATCCTCTGAAGCTATTCCTCGAAAAGGGCATCCTGGCGACCATCAATACCGATGATCCGGGCATCAGCGGCATCACCCTCAAGTATGAATACGAAGTAGCCGCCCCCGCGGCGGGTTTATCCCCGGAGCAAATTCGCCAGGCGCAACGCAACGCCCTGGAGGTGGCATTCCTCTCAGAGAGCGAGAAAGCTGCGCTTTGCCCATCTCAATAGCCGTAACGCATCATATCAGTTTTTCTTCTCGCTTTCGCTTTATAATTGAGCCGATGATTATCCTCTCGGTTGGTATGCCCCGCGCCGGCTCAGGCTGGTATTACAACATCACCCACGACCTGATCACAGCCACTGGTGGGCAGGATTCGCGCGCCATTCGTAAACGTTACCACCTGGAGCGCGTCCTGACCGAGGTGAACTGCAATATCGGCGCGTTGACCCCCTGGCGCCTGATCGCCGTGCTGGTGCCTTCTCTCCTGGGCAATACCTTCGTCATCAAAGCCCATGCCGCGCCCCCCCCTTTCGCCCAACGCCTGATTCGACGCGGTGTATTGCGCCCGGCGTACATCTACCGTGACCCACGCGACGCCCTCCTCTCCGCCTACGACAACGGTCAGCGCGCGATTCAAAAAGGTCGCCCCAATGCTTTTTCCCACCTGACCGATTTCGATAAATCGGTGGACTTCATGCTCGAATATCTGCGCATCTGGGAAGCCTGGATTGCCTGCGACCAGGCGCTGCACACCCGCTATGAAGACCTGCTCACCGATTACGACCGAGAGACCGAGCGTCTGGCTTCCTTCCTGAGCGTCAACCCAAAAGACCCGGCTGTGGCTGCTGTCCTGGAGAAATACCGCCCGGGGCGCGCCCAGAGCGGCTCAAGGGGCATCCATTTCAATCAAGGCAAAATTGGGCGCTTCCGCCAACGCCTGACCCCCGATCAGCAGGCAATTCTCTGCGATAAATTCAGCCCCTACCTGCTGCGCATGGGCTATGAACTCTGAGCGGTTCTTCAGCGCATCAACCCGGATTCCCAACTTCCCCCGAAATGCGCCTGACCCAGCCCATCTTGCAACCTTGTCAAAGCAGCGATTATCCCTGATAATCAATAGCAGGCTCGGATCCAACGCGACCGAGACAGATAATCCAAATTCCTCAACCGCATTGTGCTTCAGCGGACTCTACCTTTACCCAAGGAGGGTACCTTGTCCACCCTTACACCCCACTCACCCAACGCTCAAAACGAACGCAAGAAAATCACCACCCTCGCCTTTCGCCGCAAGAAACTGCTCGGCGAAGCGATCACCATGCTCACCGCGTATGATTACCCTACCGCCCTGGCGATGGATCAGGCTGGGGTCGATTCTATCCTTGTGGGCGATTCGTTGGGGATGGTCGTCCTCGGCTACCCCAATACCCTGCCGGTCACCATGGAGGATATGTTGCACCACTGCCGCGCCGTATCTCGCGGCGCCCAATATGCCCTGCTGATTGGGGATATGCCCTTCATGTCCTACCAGACCTCGGTGCAAGACGCCCTGCGCAACGCGGGTCGCTTTTTGCAGGAGGCTGGCATGGATGCGGTCAAGCTCGAAGGCGGGCGCGAGCGCCAGGAAGCCGTGCGCGCCATTGTCTCGGCTGGCATTCCGGTGATGGGGCATATCGGTTTGACCCCGCAGAGCGTGCATCAACTGGGCGGCTTTCGCCCTCAGGGGCGGGAGGCTGGCGCGGCTCGTCGTCTGCTGGAAGACGCCCTTATCCTCCAGGAAGCTGGCTGCTTCAGCATTGTGCTTGAGTCCGTCCCGGCTCGCCTGGCGACGCTCATCTCACAACGCCTGGAGATTCCCACCATCGGCATTGGAGCAGGCGCAGGCTGCGATGGTCAGGTGCTTGTCACCCATGATTTGCTCGGTCTCTTCGATCGATTCACACCAAAGTTTGTTAAGAAATACGCCAACCTCCATTCAGAAATGAAGCGCGCCTTTTCGGAGTACCTTCAGGATGTCAGGCAGCGCTCCTTCCCCTCCCAGGAGCATTGTGTTGAAATGCTGGACGAAGAATGGGAGAGCTTTCTGGACAGCCTGCGCTGACTCTACAGGGCAAGTAAAACATGGCGAATCCTGCCGCATAATCACCCATTCGAGCAGTTCACGGAGCAGTCTATTCCATGAAAACATCCCCAAAAAACCTTCTCATCGTCGGCACTGGCGCAATGGCGAGCCTCTTCGCTGCCAGGCTCTCCGCGGCTGGCATCCAGGTGACCATGCTTGGCACCTGGAGCGAGGGACTGCGCGCCCTGAAGAGCCAGGGTGTCACGCTGATCGAGGCGGATAACAGCCAACACAACTATCCGGTTCAGGCAACCGACGATCCCTCCGACTGCGTTGGGTCGGATTACGCTCTGGTGTTGGTCAAATCCTGGCAGACCCGTCGGGCTGCCCAGCAACTGAAAAAATGCCTTACCCGGAATGGGGTAGCCCTCACCCTGCAGAACGGCGTTGGCAACCGTGAAATCCTGGTGGAGGCGTTGAGCGCGCCTCGAGTCGCCCTGGGGGTGACCACACTGGGCGCTAATTTGCTCGAACCCGGATGCGTGGTCGCTGCGGGAGAAGGCGAGATATACATCGGCGTGCACTTTGGAATAGAGCCATTAGTAGAGATGCTTCGCAACGCGGGTTTCAAAGTGCTGGATGCGCCTGATCCGGATATCCTCCTCTGGGGCAAGCTTATCATCAACGCTGCCATCAACCCGCTCACCGCGCTGCTCAGGGTGAACAACGGAGAGTTGCTTCAACGTCCCACCGCCCGGGCGCTCATGGCGGGGCTGGCGCGCGAGGCGGCAGCCGTAACCACGGCGCAGGGGATTCACCTGCCTTATGACGATCCCCTGACCGCCGTCGAGGAGGTCGCCCAACGCACCGCCAATAACCGCTCCTCGATGTTGCAGGACGTTTTGCGCGGCACCCCCACCGAAATTGACGCCATTTGCGGCGCAATCGTGCGCGCCGGCGACCAATACGGCGTGCCAACCCCGCTCAATCACACCATCTGGCAACTGGTGAAAGCCCTCAGCCCTGCCTGAACTGCAACCGTATGCATACTAAAATCAAGGACTCGCTATGCAAACTGTTTCAGAAATCGAAGAATTGCGCCAGGCGCGCGCCCGGCTGAAAGAACCGGTTGGTCTGGTGCCAACCATGGGATATCTTCACGATGGGCATCTTTCGCTGGTGCGCGCCGCCCGCGCGGAATGCGCCAGCGTGATCGTCAGCATCTTTGTCAATCCTACCCAATTCGGTCCAAATGAGGACCTGGCGGCGTACCCACGCGATTTGCCGCGCGACTTGGCTATGCTGGAAGCCGAAGGGGTGGACCTGGTCTGGACGCCCACACCCGAAATCATGTACCCGCCCGGTTATCAGACCTGGGTTACGGTGGAAGAAGCGACCAAACGCCTGGAAGGGGAGATGCGCCCCGGTCACTTCCGCGGCGTGACGACCGTGGTCGCCAAACTCTTCAACGCGGTCCAACCTCAAAAGGCATACTTCGGACAGAAAGACGCCCAGCAGGCATTGGTCGTCCGTCAGATGGTGCGCGACTTGAACTTCCCCCTGGAGGTCGTGGTCTGCCCTATCGTACGCGAGGCGGACGGGCTGGCGATGTCCAGCCGCAATGCCTATCTCAACCCCGCAGAACGACAGGCAGCCACGGTGCTCTGGCGCGGTCTAAGCGCCGCCCAGGCAGCTTTTGAGGCTGGCGTGCGAAACGCCGACCGTTTGCGTGACCTTGTCGCCGAGGTGGTCAACGCCGAACCCCTGGCGCGCTTACAATATGTTTCTTGCGCAGACCCAGAGACCCTGCTTGAGATCGAGGGAGATATACCCCATCGCGCTCTGCTCTCCATGGCGGTTTTTGTCGGCAAGACACGCCTGATTGACAACACCATCCTGCAAGCTCGATGACCCCAATCCTCAGGCGGCGACTTGCCTCTGATTGGGGCGACGAGCGTCTTCGAGTAAATCACCTTACGAATAACTGGAGCAACCTTCTATGCTGCTTGCAATCGATATCGGCAATACCAACATCACCCTGGGGCTGTACAACGGCGAAACCTTGGGTCCCCGCTGGCGCCTGGCGACGGTCCACGACCGCATGCCAGACGAATATGGATTGCAGTTCCTGGGATTATTGTCCCACGCCGGACGCGCTCCCGCCGAATTGACCGGCATCTGTCTGGCATCTGTCGTGCCCCCTTTGACCGGAAAAGTGGTGGAGGCGTGTCGCAACTATCTCGGGCATGACCCGCTGGTGGTGGATGCCGGTGTAAAGACCGGCGTGCGCATCCTGTACGAAGACCCTCGCGCTGTCGGCGCAGACCGCATCGTGGATGCGGCTGCCGTACAGCGCCTGTACGGCGGACCCGCCTGCGTGGTGGACTTTGGCACCGCCACCACATTCGATGGAATCTCCGCCAAAGGCGAATACCTGGGCGGCGCCATCGCGCCTGGCATCACCATCGCCGCCGAAGCCCTCTTCCTGCGCAAAGACAAATTGCCCCGGGTGGACCTGCAACGCCCGCCAACCGCCATCGGGCGCAACACGGTGCATGCCATGCAGTCCGGTCTGATCTTCGGCTATGTCGCCCTGGTGGAAGGGATGGTCGCCCGATTCAGGCAAGAGTTAGGTCCAGAGATGAAGGTCATCGGCACGGGCGGATTAACCGAGATCATCGCCCGCGAGACGAACGTCATCCAGATTCTGGCGCCCTGGCTCACCCTGGATGGCTTGCGCATCATCTGGGAACTGAACCATTAGCCGATGAGTATGGAAACGAAGCTGGTCTCGGCTGCTGAACCGGACGCCATCGAGCA
>JBBIPD010000138.1:0-7727 GCA_037443025.1 Chloroflexota bacterium | reverse complement strand
GCTATGCTGCGTCTCAACCGTTCAGCCGCCTGGTAAGCGTTGAACAGGTCTGTTTCGGGGAGCAATGCAACGAACTCATCCCCGCCGTATCTTCCTGGCAAATCCACCTGGCGCAATTGGCGTTCGATCTGACTGGCTACCCCTGCCAACACCTGATCTCCTACCAGGTGACCCTTGGTATCGTTCACCTGCTTGAACAGGTCTATATCAATCATCATCGCCGTCAGAGGGCGATTAAAGCGGTGAGCGCGTTCAACCTCGCGCCTTCCCAATTCAAAGAAACCGCGACGGTTGTAGAGACCGGTGAGTGGGTCGGTGATGGCTTGTTTTTGCACCTCGGCGTAGAGTTGAGCGTTGTTGATGGCTGTGGTGGCGGTTGCTGCAAAGCTCACCAACAGTTGTAAGTCTCCTTCGCTAAATGCATAGCGGCGATATGCGTCAAGCGAGATTGCCCCCAGGGTCTTGCCACCCAAAATCATCGGGGCGATGATCATAGACGAGATAGCCCGGATTTCGGGGATGTCTTCTCCGTAACTGCTGCTGGGGTCTGAATGGGCGTCGTGGATGAGCAATGGTTTGCGCTCCCGAACGGCGATGGCGGTATAGCTGGCGCTGTCGGTGGGATTGAAGGTGCGGATGCGTGGGTCGGTGTACCCCTGGACGGCGCGCAGTTGGAGCTGTCCGGTGTCGCGGGCAATCAGATGGAGGGTTCCTTTCTCCGCGGATGGGATGGCGCTGATGGCTGCATCCAGGATTTGTCCCAGGAGAACCTCCAGGTCCAGGGTGGTTAATAAGGCGGTTGTGGCTTTTTGTAAGGCGGATAGCTCCTGGGTGCGGTGGTGAAGCTCATCCAGAGCGCGGTACTTGGCGATCGTCAGGGCGAGCTGGTTGGTGGTCTGTTCAGCCAGGGAGATTTCTCGGGGGTGGAAGCTGTGTTCAGTCTTGTATGAGAGCAGAGCAATCCCCAGCTTTTGATCATCCGCCACCAGAGGCAGGGCAAGCAAGGACTTGATTTGCAGTTGTCCCGACAGGCGTGAGCTGATATAAGGCGAATTTGCTGTGTTTTTGATTTCAAGCGTCCTGCCCGAGTTCATCACCGAAGCCACCAGGGGCAGGTCGCCTGGTTCGAAGCGCAAAGAGCGGTAGACCTGGCGTAATGGACCATACGCCGAAGCGGGTATCATTTGTTTGCGAATCGGTTCCCAGAGCAAGATCAAGACGCTATCCGCATCCAGCAGTTTGCCGATATAGTCCACAAGCTGATGGAGCATGTCTTGAAAGTCTTGCGATTTCATCGAGGCGCGGGTGATCTCATTGAGCAGGCTCAGATACCGCTCACGCACCTTCAATTCGGATTCCCGCCTTTCAGCCTCTTTTTGATAACTTTTATGCTGTTCAATTAATCCTGCGTTTTCAATCGCCAGAGCAGCCTGGTTTGCCACTCCATGAATCAGTGAGAGGGTATCGCTGCCGATTTCGGTGGCGATGTCGCATTCGATCACCAGTTCACCGATGACTTTCTCCCCAACCTGCATGGGCATACTGAGTTTTCTGGTTTCGACAGGTTGCGTTCCGCTGGGGCGAAGGTCCGTCTTACTCGAAACCCAGATGGAGCTGTTTTTATCTGGGCTGATTCCGCCCTCTTCTGGCGGGGTTTGATCGAGCTGGGAAAACACCGCTTTCTGACCATCTGCGGTGTTCACCCGACAGGTCACCCGACTCCCGCTTCCCAGGATGTCCTGAAGTTCTGAGGAGATAATCTGGCAAATCGCGCTGATATTGGATATGCTTGCCAGTTTTTCGCTCAACCTCAGGAGCGAAGACTTTTGGCGTTCTCGGATTTGGTTCTGAGTGGAAATATTTTCAAGCTGTTCCTGAATCTGGCTGAATTTTCTGAAAGCGACTTCAATCAGGAGAATCGCAGCAACCACCCCCACAAGCCAGATGGTGATGCTTATGTAGAGAGTGTTTTGCGAGAAGCTGCGGAATATCTCACCCGCTGTGATGGCAATTACAGCAAGGGCTGTTATCAGCCATTTCAACCGCCTGAGCCGTTTGGCAGCAATGTGGTTATCAATCATCGCCCGCGCTGCATTCTCTGATAGAACTGTTTATCATGCCAATCGTTTCTTTGCATGATTCATGCCTGGGGAATCTTAATACTGAATATTATAGCTTAACTCGAGCATACAAATTTGTCATATCGGGCGGCGTAACAGGATTGTCAGGCGGTAATCTGCCAGGATTAAACCCCCGTCACTGCGTAAGCTAAAGCATAAATCACGATTTTTCTGTTGAAAGGGGCATGAAACCGCGCCCAAGGACTTCCTGCGCAGGTGTGACAATCACAAATGACCGCGGGTCAACATCGCTTACCACCTTTTTAAGATGATTGACCTCGGTGATGGTCAGGGCGCACAATAAGATTGAATGCGTTGCGCCAGTGTACATCCCTTTGCCTTCTAATACGGTCGCGCCGCGTTTGAGTTCGTTCAAGATGGCAGCGCCAACCTCGTTGGCGCGATCGGTGATAATCAAAGCCATAAGTTGCCTGCGCCTCCGGGCGACTCGAAACCAGGGTTTGGTGGGCGTCTCTGCGGTTGCTTTGCCAGATGTATTGAGAGGAACCCCGGCTTCGGATGCAAATCGCGGCAGTATCTCGCCTAGCGCCTGCTGTAAACCAACGGTTAGAAGCGCGATACCAATCAGGGAGGAGATAAATAAAGCCACGAACAGGATGACCGTATCTCCGGGGATACTGCCTATGGATGCTCGATAGGTGAATTCGTACCAACTCTTAACCGCAGTGGGAAATAGAGCTGTTTTAGCCGCCCAGGCTATCGTCAGGATCATGTAAATGTAAAGGTAGTTGCGCCTCAATCTCCTGCCGACCGCTTCCAAAACCGAGATGGGATATTGGGGATGGAGCAGATTTTCCGCCAGGCTTTCCGCCCAATCTGGAGAGGGCTGGAAAGGCGGCACCAGCATGGCGGCGAAGAAATCCGTCTCCATCAGTCGAACGCGAGAGCTCCACAATTCATAGTATCGGTAACGGCGGGCTTCTATCAACAGGAACATCGTCACCAGGAGGGCGTTCATGAGAATCACGCCATGGAAGCCGGATTGACTGAAGGCTATCGTGAGCGAAGCGCCAGTGCTGACCACTGCCCAGTTGGTGGTGGTATCGAGGCGGGTGCGCCAAATGTTGGCGCGATGCACCTCGGCGCGGAAGAAATGCACCATGGCGGTGGTGAACTCACTGGCTCGCAGATGATAGCCGCGAAAAGTCCAGACTGGCTCAGATTCAGCCCCTGGCTGAGAGGGGTTTGCAGAGGTTTTCTGATTTTCTGATGGAGGTTTGTCCATGATTCGACTTCTTCCGGTTAGGTGATATCAGCTTAGAGATCGTTCTGATAGGCTTTGCAGGCTGGTTCTGCGCCGGATTCTGGATAAAGGCATACCAGGTTCCAGCCGTTATCAAAGCGAGCAATGACAACAGACTCCTCCCATGGGCGACTGGACATGGGGCGGGGTATGGCAAAGCGATTGATGTTGATATTTTGCCATTCAAGGCTATAGTGATTGGTGGCGTGTGAAAGAAATCCGCCAACGCGAGGGTGTTGCAACGGTCGCGGCAGTTGTGTTTCCGAAGGAGAGCTTAAACCGGTTTGGAGCATCTCATTCATATGGGTCACCATGATTCGGGCGTAAGGGGGCATCCTGGAAAATGCGCCAACAGCTCCCACCAGCACCATCAACAGGATAGGGATGGGTAGCCTCGTCCAAATGGGCGTATTTTCCAGATGTTTTACGACCAACTTGTTCACAATCCAGCGGAAAATCGCGGTCATTGGCGTGATAGCCCCTGCCAGTGGGATGAAAAGAAATAAAACGCCCAAAATTTTCCCGGTCCAGACTCCTTGATCCATCCTGCCGGTGACCAGGGTTAAAATGGTCACCAGGAACGCTCCGGTTGCTGCGCCGTACAGCGCGCCGGTGATGGTCTCGGCGGGTAAAACTGTAATCAGCCCCAGCAAGGCGCCAATCAGGCTCCAAAGCAGGATGTTGCCAACTATTCCCAGGGGCGGCGAGAATAAAGGTATGTGTGGCAGGTAAAACCGATTAATGCTCTGGGATACAATCCCATACACGAGTCCTGTGCTTGCCCCAAGGGACAAGCCGACGCAGCGGCGATAGAGTGTATCATGATGTATATATTGACTTTCGCCTGACATTTTCGTTCCGTTGAGGATAGACTGTTCCTCTCTATATTATAGATGATTCCCTACCCGCATTTCTGATATAATTTTTTCAATCTTGCTGTGCTGGGAGTGGTTGGGTCCCGGTGGGCTCCCCGGTCTTCAAAACCGGTGGCGGGTCGCGTTGCGAGCCGCGGTGGGTTCGACTCCCATCCATTCCCGCCTGGACAATTTAATGTTATGCAATTCGCCGCGCCTTTTTTCGGCGGATTGCAACTTTTAAAGGATTGGTAAAAGGCTTTTATGTATCCAACTGATGAAGACCGACTCACAACAATTATCTCTCGCTACCTTATCGTTGAGGATATCACCGCCGGTGATAAAAAAAGCCGTTATTTATTCCGCTATCGAGGCAGGTTGATTGGCGAAGACTCCCAGACCGCCTACGACCAGCTTGCGGCAGCGTTGCGCCCTCTTGAAATTACACCTTTGTTTCGCAAGGATAAGGAAAAGGACATCATCCTGCTCTTGCCTGGGATTATCCGCCCACAGGCATCCAGGACCTGGGTCAATCTGGTGCTGTTTATCGCCACCGTGCTGAGCGTTTTCACGGCGGGTTTGATGTACACTTTTGGCAGCGTTTATGATGGAGCGCCGCTCTCCAACTGGCGAAGTATCATCCCCTATCTCATATCCAGCCTTGGGGGAAGCCTGGCGTTCACCGTCAGTCTGCTGGCTATCCTGCTTGCCCATGAATTCGGTCATTACCTGGCTGGGCGATACCACAAAACCCATGTCACCTTGCCTTACTTTATCCCATTCCCTTTCAGCCCATTTGGGACGATGGGGGCGTTTATCCAATTGAAGGAACCACCGAAGAATAAGCGTATCTTGCTGGATATTGGGATTGCCGGTCCGCTGGCTGGGCTGGTGGTTGCTATCCCGGTCTTGCTGATTGGGTTAAGCCTGTCCACGGTGAGCCAGATTCCGACGAATCTGCCCCCGGGAACAGGTCTCACCATTGAGGGCAATTCGATTTTGTACCTCCTATCTAAGGCGCTGATTTTCGGGAGGCTGCTGCCTGCGCCTGAAAGTTTTGGTGGACTGACGCCTTTCGTGTACTGGGTGCGTTATTTCTTCACGGGTCAGCCCATCCCGCTAGGCGGCGTGGATGTGATGCTGCATCCGGTGGCGTGGGCAGGCTGGGCTGGTTTGCTGGTGACCGCGCTCAACCTCATCCCTGCCGGTCAACTGGATGGCGGACATGTTTTATACGTGCTCATGGGCAAGAGAGCGAATACCTTGCTACCCTTTATCCTTGCCAGCCTGGTTATCCTCGGGTTCTTTTGGGCTGGTTGGTGGCTTTGGGCGTTTTTGATTTTCTTGCTGGGGCGTCTCCACGCTGAACCGCTCGACCAAATTACACCGCTTGACCCTCAAAGACGGTTGATTGCCATCCTGGGGATTGTGATTTTCATTTTGGTCTTCACCCCGGTTCCGCTCCTTGCGGTGGGTTAGTCAGACAATCATCCACTCATCTTTGATTGACCTATCAGAGTTGATAACCCGGTAAAGCTCTCTTTACCTTGTCTCCAGGGCGAGCCTATGCTAAACTGCGTGGAGAGAGCGGCAAGATGTCGGAAGACGTAATGCTGCGCGAGGCAGTGGAAGCCATCCATGCAGGACAGCGCGTCCGGGCGCGAGACTTATTGACGCGTCTATTGCGCGCTGACCAAACCAATCCCACCTACTGGTTATGGATGAGCTCAGTTGTTGAGACCAACAAAGAGCGGGTGTACTGTCTCCAGAACGTCCTGCGGTATGATCCCGAAAATCAAAGCGCCCGGCGCGGCTTGATTTTGGCGGGGGCTCTCCCTGCCGATCAAAAGGTTACTCCAAACCCTCCCGTGCGGCGGGACTGGCGCCTGATCCTGGAAGAAGAGCCTCCTACCGGATTGCGAGGCTTGTGGGCAAAACCGGCTGTGCGAGCGATTGTGCTGGGTGGGGCAGCGCTTATCGTCATCAGCCTGATTCTGCTGGTGATCTTCCTGCCCAGTCTAAAGCCGGCTGAATTAGCCGTTCGCCCAACCCGGACGCCGGGTCCGCCTCCAACTTATACCCCTACACCCACCTTTGTCGGCGTCAGAATTGTGCCAACGTTCACCCCTGTTCCGGGAACCAAGGGACCGACGCCGCTCTGGATGCTGCTCAAAGCGACCTATACCCCAACCCCCCTGTATGTGAACACGCCCCACGCTATTAATGAAGCCTATCGCATTGGGATGCGTTCATACCAGCGGGGGGATTTGGATGGCGCCCTGCGCTACTTAAAGCAGGTTCAGCCTGTCAGCCCCGATATTTTGTATTACATTGGGGAGATATACCGCCTTAAAGGGGATATCCGGGAATCCATCAATGTATATAACCAATTGGCGCAGGATTATCCCGATTTTGCTCCAGCTTATTTGGGGCTGGCGCGAGCTAACTCAGCCTTGAAGCCTGAGGCGGATATCACTGATGAATTGAATAAGGCTCTGGAGCTGGATCCGAACCTGGCTGAGGCATATCTCGACCGGGCTGCATATTGGCTGCAAGCAGGGGAGTTGGAGGCTGCGGAAGGGGATATCAACGCCGCGGAACAGCTTCTTCCCGATTCTCCATGGGTGTATCTTCTGCGCGCCCGTCTGGCGTTTCAACGCGGCGAGAACGAAGTTGCTCTGGAAGCCGCTCGGCGCGCCTGGAATCTGGATCGAACCATGTTGCCGGCTTATCTGACTCTGGGAGAAGTTGCTCTAGCCAATAACGATCTGGAAACCGCCCTTGAAGTCCTGAAGACATATGTCCTCTACGAAAAAAAGGATCCCCGGGGCTGGGTCGCCTTGGGTAAAGCCTATTACCTGGCAGGTGATGACCTTGAGGCTGCGCTGGAAGCTTTTAGCGCGGCATCTGACCTTGATAGTGAATTGCCTGAAATCTATTACTGGCGCGGCTTGGTTTTTATAGACATGAATGAAGGGCAGAAGGCGGTGAATGACCTGCTGATTGCCCGCCGCCTGGATAATAAATCTTTCGATTACAATCTGGCATTGGGCAGGGCTTTGTATCAGGCGCAACGGTATGATAACGCCCTGGCAGTCATTGAAAGCAGTCAGTCCCTGGCGCAATCGGATGAACAACTGGCGCAGGTTTATTATTGGCGGGCGCAGGTTTTGGAGAGCCTGGGGCGATTAAACCTGGCGCTGGCGGATTGGAAAGCGCTGCTCAAGCTGGACGAAAGCGCATTCAACCAGGAATGGGCTGATTTTGCCAGCGAGCGCGTGGCTACGCTGACCATCCCAACAGCCACTTTTACCTTCACTCCAACTCCAACCAGAACCAGGACCCCGACACCAACAGCCACCTTCACCCCAACACTGACCTCCACCCCCCCCCCGACGAGGACGCCCACCCCGACGAGGACGCCGACCCCGACGAGGACGCCGACCCCCACCAGGACCGCCACCCCCACCCGCACCCCTACCCGCACAC
>JBBIPD010000137.1:0-7751 GCA_037443025.1 Chloroflexota bacterium | reverse complement strand
TGGATTAAGGGACTACCCCATTCACCAAGCCACGAGCCTGGTAATATTCTTCCAGCATGTCATCCAGTTCGCAGACGTGACCCTTCGAACCGGGGGCGGTGGAAGGTTCTTTGAGGAAGCGTTCGGGCAGGTAGTCGCTCCCTTCGCGGAATCCTACCAGGTTGTTGTAGTAACGCTCCAGGTTGTAAATCCGCTCGCCGGTCTTGAGTACATCATCAGCGGTGAAGGGGATGCCGGTCATCGCCGAATATTGGGCGGCGTACTCGTCAGCGCCTTCGGCAAAGGCGCTGAATTTGCACAGGTCCAGGCTGTCGGAGAAGGCGTGGATGTCCTGGAGCAACTTGAGCAATGGACCTTTGCCTTCCCAGGCAAGCGGATCGGCGGTGATCGGAATCAGGCGCAGTTCGGCGGCAGGGCTGTAACCGCGCAGGTGGCACGCGCCGCGGTTGCTGGTGGCATAGCCCAACCCCATCCCTTTCAAACCGCGGGGGTCATACGCCGGGATTCCCTGCCCTTTGACGGTCATGGAGATTTCGGGGTGTCCGAAATGCCTGGCGGCGCGCTCTGTCCCCTCAGCCAGAATGTCGCCAATCCCCTCGCGCATTGCGATCTTGCGCACGGTCTCGACCATGCCCATGTAATCGCCCCACTGCAACCCGCCGGAGCCATTGGTGTAGCCCTTCTCGCTGGCTTCCATGTACATCGCCAGGACGTCGCCCATCTCGATAGCGTCCAGACCATAATCATTGCACATGTCAATGATTTTAGCGATGGAAGGAGCATAATCATTTTCGCACATTGCGCCGAGGGACCAGGCTGGCTCATACTCAAAGCTCTCCATGCGCAATCCGGCGAAGGGACCCTCTTTGATTTCGACCTCCTTCTTGCAGGCGACCGGGCAGGCGTGGCAGGTTGGGTCATCCACCAGGATGTTCTCCTTGACCCATTCGCCGCTGACCCGCTCTGCCTTCTCGCCAAACCAGGCAAGTTGTCCATTGCGGGTGGGAAGAGCGCCGATATTATTGTCAATATTGGTCAGGACATTGGTGCCATAGACGGATAGAGCGCCTTTGCGAGGGCTGGTGATGTTCTTCTCGTCCATGATGGTGGCGAGGGCGCGCTGGTGAGCCGGCTTCCACGCCTCTCGATTTTCGGCTTTGGGCATCTTCTTCACGGCTTTGATGACCACGGCTTTCAAATGCTTGCTGCCGCCAACGCAGCCAGTCCCGCCGCGCCCGCTGGCGCGGTCGTTCTCGTTCATCCAGTTGGCAAAACGAGCCAGCTTTTCACCCCCTTGTCCAATGGCTATAACGCTCAGGTCCTTCTCGCCATATTTCTCCTTGAAGTACTTCACTGTATCGTGAACGCCTTTACCCCAGATTTCGCCGGCATCCAGGATTTCAGCTTTGCCGTCATGGACAAAGAGATAGACCGGTTTCTCCGCTTTACCCTTGAAAATCAAACCGTCAAAGCCAGCCCAGCGCAGGCGGGCAGCCGACCAGCCGCCATGATGGCTATCGGTGACTGTACCCGTGAGCGGGGATTTGGTCACAATCGCCATACGACCGCTCATATTGGCTTCAGTGCC
Organism: Chloroflexota bacterium; assembly: GCA_037443025.1. Lineage (GTDB taxonomy): Bacteria > Chloroflexota > Anaerolineae > Anaerolineales > UBA4823 > JAQBDA01. The sequence goes on along the minus strand of JBBIPD010000137.1, from coordinate 6,163 downwards.
GGTCAGGGGACCGTTCATGAAACACAGAATGTTATCTGGCGAGAGAGGGTCCACCTGCGGACCATTTTCAAAGACATATTTGACGCCCAAGCCGCGCCCACCAATGTATTTGCGCGCCCAATCCTCTGGGATAGGCTCATAGGATACCTGACCTTTGGTCAAATCTACATGAGCGATGCGATTGGCATATCCTCCAAGTGCCATATGGTTCTCCTTTCTAAATTGGTTGAACAGAAATCGGGGTAGTCAAATATTAGACATACTGGATTTTCGGCGACTCGATACCTCCTTCCTTATCCTTGCCTGTTTACCTTCCGGGTGGGAAAATTGCGATTTCGTCATTTTCAGCGATCGGAGTCCCGAAACCTGAGGCGAAATACAGGTCGCGACCGTTCAATAAAACCCGCCATCCGGGCAAAGGCACGTAGCGGGGCGTCACCCGCACCCAAAGCGAGTCGGGTTTCTCTTCAGAATCCCAGACTCGCTGTAATGCTTCGTGGCGAAGTTGGGGATGATAATTGATAAATTTTGCCAACACATCTGAGACCCTGGCTTCAGATTGAGTGTGGACGATAAACTCTTTATCCCCGAGCATGGGTCGCAAACGCCCGTAGACCTGAAAGCGAACCGTTAAATCTCCCGATTCATACTCTTTAGCAATCCTGTAGCCAAAGAGCATCTGGTTAAGTTGAACAGCGAGGAATTTATTCCAACCCGCCAAAGCCATGGCGATAGTCTCCGCTGGCAATCTGGCATCGGTCATGTAACGGGCAAAAGAAGAAATTACCAGCCCCATGGAGCAGGTCACATACGCGGCTGGGGTATGGATATGCCGCGGACCATGACCGGCATGGTATTGACCTGCCCGAAAGAGATAAAGGGCAAATTCTTCGGAGGTATCCAGACCCAAAGTGCGTGAGAGCCAGATGGTGAAAAAGCGACGCCTTTCTTCCAGATGTTCTTCATCCACCCCGGTCTCCCAGCCTAATATTTCGGCTGTCTCAGGGAATGATTGCAAATAATCGTATGTCTGAACCACCATCTCGTTTGCGCGCGAGAGCAAAGCCTCAACCGTGCGCGCCATCGCTCCCCGCTCGTCGTCTTTCAGACTGACAAAACGAAGCATACGTTGCCATTCGTCGAATGGGTCTGGCGCAAGACAAAGCTCCAACGAAGTGTCTGCCATTTTTGGCAATTTTCGAGTGGTGTCAAATCCTGGTTATGGATTTATGGAGGATCGATTACAGATTTACCTGACCATATTCAGTATAGCCAATATTTTTCTAAAAGGCAAGTCATCTATGACACAATTTTCCATATGACATTGTTTTTTGAGTGACATTCATCTGAGTCGAGATAGACTATTTATCACTATCGAAGCCCCAAGATTTTGGACATATAATACTATGACAGCGAAAGGAGCAATCATTGATACTGAAAACCCTCATCAAACACAGTGAGTATTATGATTCAGCCACATTGATGCTGGTCTCCCGTGAGCTATCCAGATTACCGAAAGTGGCAGACGCTTCGGTGATTATGGCTACGGAAGCAAACAAAAACATTCTCAAGGAAGCGGGGTTACTCTCCAACGAAGCCGCAGTTGCCACTCCAAACGATCTGGTTATCGTCATCAAAGCCGAGGAAGAGGCAGCAGAGGCTGCCCTGAGAATGGCTGAGCAATTACTTAAACAAAAAGGGTCGAAAAGCGAGGTGGGAACCGGCAGCCTAGTTATCGAGCCGAAAACGATACATAGCGCGCTCAGACATGAGCCTGATGCGAATTTCGCAGTCATCTCGGTCGCGGGTCGCTACGCCGCCGATGTTGCCTGGGAAGCCTTGACCCACGGATTGCACGTCTTGCTGTTCAGCGATAACGTCTCGTTGGAAGACGAAATTGCCCTGAAGAAGTACGCCCGCGAGCATGGCTTGTTATTGATGGGACCCGGCGCAGGGACGGCGATTATCAACGGCGTGGCGCTGGGATTTGCCAACGTGGTGCCCCGGGGACCGGTGGGCATCGTCTCCGCTGCAGGAACAGGTCTGCAAGAAGTCAGCGCACTCCTGGCGAAGCAGGGAATTGGCATTACCCAGGGGATTGGGACTGGGGGACGTGATCTCCAGGAGGAAGTGGGCGGCATCATGATGTTGGAAGGGCTGAAGGCGCTCCAGGCAGACCCAGACACGCAGGTGATATTGATGGTGAGTAAACCGCCCTCCCCAGGGGTTGCGGAGCTGGTGATGGACCAGGTGGCAACCGGAAACAAACCTACCATCGTCAGCTTTATGGGCAGTAATCCAGAGGAATTCAGCCAGGTTCCGAACGCAATACCGACGACGACGTTACGAGACGGGGCGCTTCTGGCTGCTAAAGCCGCGGGGGCAAAAATCGATATCTCGGATGATGCACGAAAACGGGAAACTCGACGTCTGGAAAATCAGGCTTCAAAATTACGCTCGAAACTGGCTCCCGGTCAAAGATACCTGAGAGGCTTGTTCTCCGGCGGCACGTTGTGTTACGAAGCCCAGGTTATCTGGCGGGATTTGCTGCGGGAGCCGGTCTTATCAAACGCGCCGTTAAACAAATCTCACCGATTGTCCAATTCTAATCGGAGCGTGGGGCATACGGCAGTTGACCTTGGCGAAGAGGAATTCACCGTTGGTCGCCCACACCCGATGATTGACAACGACCTGCGCATCCGGCGCCTGATGCAGGAAGGGCGAGACCCTGAAACCGCAGTGATCATGCTGGATGTGGTCCTGGGGTACGGCGCCCATCCAGACCCTGCCTCTGAACTTGGACCAGCTATCCGCAAAGCGCGCAGGCTGGCGCAAAGCGAGGGACGGGAATTACTTGTTGTGCTATCCGTCACGGGCACCGAACAAGACCCCCAGCGTTTGAGCCGCCAGACGCAGCAATTAAAAACCGCGGGGGCGATCATCTGCAACAGCAACGCCGAAGCCGCCATACTGGCTGGGATGATCGTCGCTACAGAGAGTCAGGATAAATCCCCCAATATTAATGTATGATTGATACGGATGGCACAACCCATGACAACCATTAATGACCTGTTCGGGAAACCCTTGAAAACCATCAATGTCGGGCTGGACAGCATGGCTCAATCGATGCAGGAACAGAAGATTCCTGTTGTTGAAGTGGACTGGCGTCCACCCAAAGGCGACGCGCCCTACCTGCACACGACCAAAAGCGGGGTAGATATCAACCAGGCAAACCAGGAAGTGATCCATCGTATCAAACAAGGCAGACCGGTATTGGTGGGAATGGGCATCGCCAGGGATGTTATCCCCGGAATGCATGAGCGGATGATTCTCCACGCTGGTCCGCCGATAGAATGGGATTTGATGTGCGGTCCGCAGCGTGGCGCAGTGATAGGAGCTTTGATTTACGAGGGAATCGCCAAAGATGAAATCGAAGCGGAAAAGATCGCCGCTTCGGGGGAAATCGAATTTTCACCCTGTCATCACCATCATACAGTCGGTCCAATGGCGGGAATCGTCTCACCGAGGATGCCGGTCTTTGTAATCGAAAACAAAACCTTTGGAAATTTGGCTTACGCCACCCAAAACGAGGGTCTGGGCAAGGTTTTGCGTTATGGCGGGATGGGTCCCGAGGTGTACGCTCATTTAAAGTGGATGGAGACCGATTTGTATCCCACCCTGGATCGGGCGCTCCAATCGCTGCCCAACGGGATAGACATCAAGAGTCTGATTGCTCAGGCTTTGCACATGGGGGATGAGGGTCATAACCGCAACCGCGCGGGGACCTCGCTCTTTTTGAGGGCGATTGCGCCGGCATTAGCCAGGACCAGTCGAGATAAAGAGGTGCAGGCGCGGGTGATCGAGTTCATAGACCGCAACGACCATTTCTTTCTCAACCTGAGCATGCCTGCGGGAAAGGCGATGCTGGAGCCGGCGGAGGGTGTTGAGGGCAGCAGCATTGTGACCGCAATGGCGCGCAACGGTACCACATTCGGCATCCGAATTGCATGTATGCCAGAACGCTGGTTCATTGCTCCAGCAGGCAAGGTGCAGGGCTTGTATTTTCCTGGCTTTACCGAAGAGGACGCCAACCCGGACATCGGCGACAGCACCATCACCGAGACAGCAGGTTACGGGGGTTTTGCCATGGCTGCCGCGCCTGCAATCACCCAGTTTGTGGGCGGGACGCCGGAAATGGCAACCCAGGTGACCCTGGAGATGTACGAAATCACAGCAAGCGAACACGACGCTTTCACCATCCCGGCGTTGAATTTCCGAGGCACGCCGTTGGGTATTGACGTGCGCCTGGTGGCTCAAACCGGCATTTTGCCCAGGTTGAACACAGGCATCGCTCACAAAAAACCAGGGGTGGGAATGGTTGGGGCAGGAGTGCTGCGCGCGCCCGAAAAATGTTTCGAGGATGCGTTCGCGGCGCTGCAAGAATTATGCTGAACTGAAAATTAAAAAGCGAGATTGATTTCACAAAACTGCGTTTAATGCACGGGGCTACCCTTTCGGGTAGCCCTCGTTCTTGGGGTGCCAGAAGGGGGTCGAACCCTCAACCACCTGATCCACAGTCAGGTGCTCTGCCATTGAGCTACTGGCACCATATATCGGACATTCGTTGGCAGCGATTATACTCGAAAAACGAAATTTGCTCCAATAAATTCAACCCATCCCCGCAAGCCTGGCTTTCGTTGCCCATTAAGTAGGAACGGAGAACTAATTCTCTGGATACTTCAAGAGTAGAGGTATCCGTCTTTTTTCATCCTTTTGTCTGCCTTCGACCGATTCTAATCACGAACAAAATTTGATAACTTATAAATGAGAGAAATCGTATGGAAAAACGGCGAGTCTTACTCATTTGTCAAACAGACCTCCTCGGTGAAAGCCTGGAACACATTCTGAGCAGACTTGAAGATGTTCAGGTTATCGGTCCCTGGCAGCCAGGCGACCAGGTGGTAGCCCTCTGTTTTGAGTTTTCTCCCGATTTGGTAATCATTTCTGAAAACGAACTCAACAATGAAAGCAGCAGCCGCTTAACAACCCAATTATTGGAGACTATTCCAAATCTGGCAGTGATCAGAATCAGACAGGAGCGTAATTTCATCCTAGCTTTTACCTCCACGACGATTCCGGCACGCGTGGCAGATCTGGTGGACGCCATCCGGCATCTGCCAACGCATGGGGCATATGTTAAACCAAACCGAACGCCAACAGGGAGATGAACATGTCTGAAATCTCACGTCGAGAATTCCTTAAACTATCAGGGGTGTCTGCCCTCACCGTGGCGCTGGCTAACCTCGACCTGCGCTTACTCGATCCAATAGATGTATCAAATCCGCTCTCCACCTATCCAGACCGGAATTGGGAGCAGGTGTACCGCGATCAATACCGTTATGATACCTCTTTCACCTATGTCTGTTCACCGAACGATACCCATGCCTGTCGAATGCGCGCTTTCGTACGCAATGGAATCATTTTGCGATCCGAGACAAATTATGACGTCAGCAGATACAGCGACCTTTATGGCAACTCAGCAACTCCCCACTGGCATCCCCGTGGCTGTAAAAAAGGGCAAACTTTTCACCGCCGGATTTATGGACCACACCGCCTGAAAGGACCCCTTATCCGCAAAGGCTGGAAAGCCTGGGCAGATGAAGGTTTTCCATTACTCGATGAAGCCAACAAAAGCAAATATAAGTTCGATTCGCGTGGCACAGATGAGCTGTTACCCATAAGCTGGGAAGAGGCTTACGATTATATCGCCCGCGGCATGATCGCCATTGCCAAGCGGTACTCCGGGGATGAAGGAAAAGCTCTTCTACTGGAACAAGGCTACCCGCCTGAGATGGTGGAAGCAACCGGCGGCGCTGGAACGCGCACCTTCAAGTGCCGCGGCGGGATGGGATTGTTGGGTGTTATCGGTAAATATGGAATGTACCGATTTGCCAACATGCTGGCGCTTTTGGATCAGAATATCCGTGGGGTTGACCCAAAAGATGCCCGCGGCGGGCGCACCTGGTCGAATTACACCTGGCATGGCGATCAAGCCCCCGGACATCCTTTTGTAACCGGGCTCCAGGCATCTGATGAGGACTTTAACGATTTACGCAATTCACGGCTCCACATCCAGTGCGGTAAAAATCTGGTGGAAAATAAA
>JBBIPD010000136.1:0-7844 GCA_037443025.1 Chloroflexota bacterium | reverse complement strand
TGGCTTCTGCCTCCAGCCAGCGGAGGTCTCATAATTATGTTATGAGTAGGCGCGTTCTTCGCGACGAAGCAGCCATCGCAATGACATATTCATTATTGTTCTGCTATTTTATGAAAGCCCTGGATAACTTCGCTGTCTGCGATGCTTCACCGTGGAGGTTTTAAAACATTCATCCTCCACTGCAGCCGGTGGAGGATGTGTGGTATGAGTTTAGCGAATTGTAAATCAATGGGGGAGATTACACACTCAAAAGGTTGAGGTTGGTATTCCCCGATTCTTTTTCAGCCCGGGCGCGTCGCGCCAGTTTTTTCAGATGGGCAATCAGCACGTTGCTGGGCATCGGTTTTAACAAATAATCGTCAGCGCCTTCGTCCAGGGCGCGAGCGATGATGCCCGGTTTGCTGATTGCCGATAGCACAAGAATAGGGACTTGACTGAATGATCTGATTTCCTTGCACACCTCCCATCCGTCCATGCCTGGCATCAACAGGTCCAGAACAATCACTTCTGGTTTTAATTGGCGGGCTGCCTCTATGCCCTCCGGTCCGGAATGCGCTTCGTGCACATCGAATGCGTTGGGTTCCAGAACCAGACGAAGCATTTCGGTCATCGCCTGATCGTCATCAATCACAAGTACTTTGGTAGACCCGTCCTTTACCACTTAGAGATTCCTCGTTGTTTAAGTGTGTGCTGCTCGGAAAAAACGACCGCCTGACGCGACTGGGTTTGGCTTCCGAGCTTCCATAGCCCAATTATGCCCGAAAATCCGCTTGAATTACCTTACAGTCACTTAACAGGTCGGACTATTTTTGCAGAGATACTTTATTTCGTTGGATAATTGGGATAGTCCGTTCGTCGTTCTCTAATGGACTTCATAAAAAATATCTCACAGAAAATCCAGATGTTTGGTAAAAGGCATTACTAATCTCGGCAGAATCGAAAAAAGACTTGCATCCTATAGCAAGTAAGGATATGATTATGGTAATCCCATCATTTTCAATCTGGCATGAGCATGGCTGAGTTTGTCTCCTGTGCGAATTGTGAAGCGCTCGTTGATCCTCAATCTCGATACTGTGAGCATTGTGGGGCGGACCTGGCTGTAGCCGCGGCATTTGCAGAGGCGAATGTCCGTTTGCCGACGCCGCTGACCAACGGCTTGGCGATCACCCCTGAGGTCCTGGTGCCCCGACTTGGCGACTACCTGCTCGAAAGAGGTTTGATCACCTCTGAGGATTTGGAGCGGGCGTTAAATTACCAGAAGGAGATGGCGCTTCAGGGCAAGGCGTTGTTGCTGGGTCAGGTGCTGCGGGAGCTGAATCTGCTGGACAGCGAAACGCTGGATAAGGTGATTACCGAGCAAATCTTGCAATTGCAGGCGGCTTTGAAGCAGTCCAACCGACAGCTTGAGCAACGCGTCCAGGAGCGCACTCGGGAACTGCAACAGGCATTGGCGAGGTTGACCGAACTCAACCAGTTAAAAGCCAATTTCATCGCCAACATCTCTCATGAGTTACGCACCCCCCTGGCGCATATCAAGGGTTATCTGGACCTCCTGGCAGAGGATGGCTTCGGTCCGCTCAGCCAGGAACAGCGTGGGGCGGTACAGGTCTTGCAACGGGCTGAGCGGCGCCTGGAACGATTGATTGAGGACCTTTTACAATTCTCCCTGGCTACCCGCGGTGAGCTGACATTGAACCTGGCTCAAGTTGACCTGAATCAAATCGCTTCCCGCGCTGTTGGAGACGCCATGCCCAAAGCTCGCACTTCCAATATTTTACTGACCCAGAAACTGGCGCAGGGAAAGCCCCTGGTCCGCTGCGATGAGGAAAAAATCTACTGGGTGATCTCGCAATTGCTCGATAACGCCCTGAAATTCACTCCAAATGGAGGCAGGGTTGAATTGGAGACCATCCTCAACGGCAAAATTGTCTCCATCCTGGTCAAGGATACCGGAATAGGCATTCCCACCGAGCGCCTGGATGAGTTATTTGTACCGTTTCATCAGTTGGATGGCTCAGCCACCCGGCGTTATGCAGGAACCGGGCTGGGGTTAGCGTTGTGCAACCGAATCATCGAAGCCCATAAATCTAAGATTGAAGTTCAATCCATGCAAGGGAAAGGCTCCATATTCAGTTTCAGCTTACCTGTGGTATAAATTTGAGCGACTCGAAGATCACATGATGGAAGACAACAGCGTTCCAGCTACCCTTCGTCCAGAGGAACTCGATGCGGTTTATGCGATAAGCCGGGCGGTTGCCCGTTCGATTGATCTGGACAGCACTCTGGACGAAATTATCCACCTGGCGCGCCCCGTTTTCATCTTCGATAACATGGTACTGTATCTGCAGAGGGGTGAAGAGGGGTTAGACCCAACATACGCCCGCGCCATCGGACGCGGGCGTTCGCAGGAAGCCGATCTTGCCTGGGGAGAGACCACCGCCCACGAAGCGTTGCGCTCCAAGCAGGTCGCGATGTTGGTCGAAAAAATGGAAGATTACGAAAAAGACCGCACCCGCCTGCGTTATTCCCTTGGCTTGCCTCTGAGCTGGGGCGCAACCGATGCCATGGGCGCGCTGGTCTTTATCCGTTTCGGCGGACCATCCTTCAAAGCAGACCAGATTCGCCTGGCGGAGTTTATCGCGGTCCATGTCGCTCAGCTTTTAGGGCATACCAACCTGGTTCAGCGGGTTGCCAGCCTGGAGGCTGAGCGCCGCCTGAACCAGTTACAGGAAGATTTCATCGCCACAGTGTCGCATGAATTGTTGACCCCCCTGGGATTCATCAAAGGGTATGCCACCACGCTCCTCCGGGATGATATCAGTTGGGACGATAACACCCGGCGCGAATTCCTCTCCATTATCGATGACGAAGCCGACAGGTTGCGGGAATTGATCGAGAATTTGATGGACTCTTCCCGTTTGCAGGCTGGCACCTTGCGGATGAGCTTCCAACCCATCCGCCTGGATACGTTTTTGAAAGATATGACACTACGCGCCGGCTCCCGCAATGAGGACATCCGGATTTACCTCGACCTGAAGATCAACGGGCTTCAAATCCAGGCAGACCCGACCCGTCTGGCGCAGGTGTTCGACAACCTGCTCTCCAACGCCATCAAGTACGCCCCCGGAGCGCAGGTGAAGATCACCCTCTCCCAGGAAGACGATAAGGCATACATCATGGTCGGGGATAATGGTCCGGGAATTGCACCAGAGCATTTGAAGAATTTATTCAACCGTTTCTACCGCGTCCCGAGCGATAATGTCTCGGTGCGGGGGACCGGTTTGGGATTGTATATCTGCCGCAGGATCATCCAGGCGCACAAGGGCGAGATTAGCGTCGAATCCACCCTGGGGAAAGGAACAACCTTCCACATCTATCTGCCCATAGAGCAGAAGGAAGGCATGGAGACAAGCATATCATTAAGGGAGAGTAGCCTATGAGTGCTCGCATTTTGATTGTGGACGATGAACCGCGTTATTTGAGGCTGATGGAGGCAAACCTCATCACCGAGGGCTTTCATGTAATCAAGGCAACCAATGGGCAAGAAGCTGTGGATATCGTCGCCTCGCAGCAGCCCGATTTGGTTTTGCTGGATATCATGATGCCCATCCTGGATGGGTTTGCAGCTTGCGAGCGTATTCGCGAGTTTTCCAGCGTGCCGATCATCATGGTCACCGCCCGGGGAGAGGAGAACGCTCGCGTTCGGGGTTTGGATTTGGGCGCCGATGATTATATTGTCAAGCCTTTCTCCGCCACCGAATTGTTGGCGCGGGTGCGGGCGGTTTTACGGCGGGTAAAAACATCCGGCGGCACCCAGCAAGCCGTCTTCACCCACGGCAATCTGCGGATTGATTTCGCCCGGGCTGAGGTCTTCCGCGGCGAGAAAATTGTATATCTTTCTGCAACGGAATACCGCTTACTGCTCCAGTTTGCCCATAACATTGGCAAGGTATTGAACTCTGAAGAGTTGCTCACCAATGTCTGGGGACCTGAGTATGGAGAAGATAAGGAAATCCTATGGGTGAGCATCTCCCGCCTGCGCCAGAAGCTGGAGGATGATCCCAAGAACCCGCAGCACATCGTCACCCGTTCTGGTTTGGGTTATACCATGCCGCCTTTGCAGGAGTGAGACCGGATAGGACATCTGCTATAATCCTATCCAGGCGATAACCCAAGAAGAGACGCCGCGCTTCTGTTTGCGGATGGATGGGTTTTTATTAAAATTTTTTCGGTTAGAACCCTCCGCATCGGGCGCATCTAGAGGGTACAGGAGCGATAAAAATGGCGAATCCAATGACAATAAGTCTGAGGGCAAAGAAACTCGGCGCATTGATGGCTGACGCTCGGACGGCAAAAGGCAAAAGCCTCGAGGATTGCGCCAAAGCGATGGGGGTATCCCCCGAGGCTTATGCTGAGTACGAAACCGGGCAGGTGGCGCCATCGCTGCCCGAATTGGAGTTGCTGGCTTATTATCTGGATGTCCCATTGGATCACTTCTGGGGGAACGCGCCCCTCTCGCGCCAGACAGGAGTAGGAGCGGAAAGTCAAATCAAATCCCTGTTGGATTTACGCAATCGCCTCATCGGCGCCACCCTGCGCAAGCATCGCCAGGAAGCGGGGCTGACGCTGGATGAAACCGCGCAAAGGGCGGGGATACCACCGGAAACCCTGGAAAGCTATGAGCTGGGACAGATTCCCATACCGCTGACCGCCCTGGAAGTTTTAGCCGAAATCCTGGGGGTCGGGTTGAAGGAGTTTTACGATAAAAAAGGTCCTGTGGGTAAGTGGGTGAGCCAGCAGCAAATGATCCGGGATTTTTTACAGTTGCCACCCGAAATGCAGGCTTTTGTCTCCAAACCGGTCAACAGACCATACCTGGAACTGGCGCAACGCCTGGGCGATTTATCGGTGGATAAGCTCAGGTCGGTCGCTGAAGTCCTGTTAGAGATTACCCTTTAATGAGCCGATTGGTATATCATCATGAATGAAACATTAGCCCCAGAACAACTGGCAGAAGAGGCAAAACGCGCCTATCAGCGCGGCGACTATCTCGCTGCCGGGCGCGCTTTCGAAGCCGCGGCAAATAGTTACCGGGCAAGAGAAGATTCAATTAACACGGCGGAGATGCTCAACAACAGCAGCGTTGCCTACTTGCAAGCCGGGGATGGGGTCGCCGCATTACGCGTGGTTGAAGATACCCCCCGGGTCTTCGCCGAGATAGGCGATCTGCGCCGCCAGGGAATCGCCCTGGGTAACCTGGGGGCGGCGCTGGAAGCGGTGGGATCGAATGACCAGGCGCTGGAGGCATACCGTCAATCTGCTGACCTGCTTCAGCAGGTGGGCGAAGCTGAGTTGCGGGCGAATGTCATGCAATCTTTGTCCGCTTTGCAACTGAAAACCGGTCGTCAGCTGGAAGCTCTGGCGACCATGCAATCTGGCATCGAGGGGCTTAAGCGTCCCAGTCTCAAACAGCGTATGCTGAAAAAATTGCTGAACCTGCCTTTTAAGTTGCTTAACGGTGGATGAACAGGTCCCGTTGTGTTCGCCAAGAAGAAGACCCTCCAGGTATTTCCAGCCTTTAACGAAGACCGTCAGGCGATAGCCAACTTAATCCATTTTGGCGCTTATGTCCATCGTCATCTGGATTGGAGACCACCATTGGATTGGTTGGGGCGTCATCCTTTTTTGGTCGCCAGACGGGGAAACGAATTGGTGGGAGTGTTGGTGTGTCCGCCAGACCCACCCAATATTGCCTGGATTCGCCTGTTCGCCGTGGCGCATGGGGTTTCACCCGATCAGGTCTGGGGTGAGATGTGGTCAGATGCTTTGCCCCGCTTGAGAGGGTTTTCTGGGTCTTTGAGCATTGCGGCTATCCCTCTCTATCGCTGGTTCAGTAATATCCTGGAAGGGAGCGGATTCAACCGCGACCATCGGGTGGTGGTGCTTTCCTGGGAGCCAGGCGTCCGTCCGGATTCGTCCCATCCCGAAGCTTTGTCCATTCGCCCCATGACCCTGGAGGATATCCCCGCGGTTGAAAAAGTGGACGCAGCGGCTTTTGGAGGCGTCTGGCAGAATTCGCAATCCTGTCTGGAGATCGCCTTCCGCCAGTCCGCGCTGGCATCGGTGGCGCTGATGGGTGAGCAACTGGTAGGGTATCAAATCAGCACCGCCACCCAAATGGGAGGGCATCTGGCGCGGTTGGCTGTATTACCCGAGTATCAACGGAGCGGAATCGGTTACGCCCTGGTGGACAATCTGCTGAAAGAGTTCGAGAAGCGAGGCGCTCGCAGCGTGACGGTCAACACCCAGCACGATAATCATATCTCTTTGGCGCTCTATCAGAAAGCTGGTTTCAGGTTGACCGGCGAGGAGTATCCTGTTTATGAATATGACCTGGGCTGAAAGTTCGGTTTTCGCCTTCAGATGCAGCCTAAACCGAGTACTCTGAGTAGGTGCTTAGAGTGCGCCATGGCTTTCTCAAAGTCGCGAATTACAGATGACAATCAGGGCGAAAGCCTGGTCGATGTGCCCGTCAAACCATCTTCGAGCCTGGGCAGCGTTCTGAAAACCCGCCTGCATGATCAACGCCAGGACCACGTTGTGGATGGTTGCCAGAATGCGCCCCGCGGCTCCTTTCGTCATGCGGGTGGCATCTTCTCGGAAGGTGACGTCCCGCCGATAATGCAAGCCGGTTTCGATGCGCCAATGCTTCCGCCTGACTTGCATGACCCGCTTCGGCGAGGCCTTCGCCTGGGTGAGGCTGGTGATACCGTACTCGACTTCATGGCTGGTTTTGATCACCTTCCCTTGGCGTACCCAGGTGAAGCGCCGCTCCAGCTGGTAGACTTGTCCGAGACCGGGCCAGTCGAGGTAATCGTTGAGCATGGCGCTGGTTTGGATCCGACGCACCTCCAGGCGCCCATGACCCTTATTGACCGTTTGTGCCTGCTGAAAGTCGGTGCTGATCTTCCCAAAGCCCGGCTTGGGCCTGTCCGGGGCAAACAACTGCGCAATATCTTGATACAGGCGCCCCTGGTTTTCCTTCACCACCCACAGATAATCGCCGCCTCGTTCCACAATCTGAGCCGAAAGCGCTCGTTGGGCATGCATCGCGTCTCCGGTGATGATTTTTCCGGCGATCGCCACCTGCTCCAGGGCTCTCGGCGCAGCCACGATCTCATTCTCCTTCCGTTCTACGGCTGCTTGAGCCAGCACACGCTGTTGTTGAACATCGCACACGCTCAATACATGATCGGCTGGTTCTTCATCGGCGATGCGGGTGCCGCGCAAGGTCTTACCATCGATCGCCAGTTGCTCACCCTGCTTGGCCTGCTGCTGATACTCCCGTATGCGCCGATCGAATTCGGCTTCATCCAAGATATTCTGGAACACCCGGCGAAGGGTGTTGTGATGAGGCATCCAGGTTCGTTTCAGCTTCAAAAGTTGCACCAACTCTTCGGCATGGTTCTTCGCCCAATCGGCAATCTCGACCGGTGTATCCTGCCCACACAGTTTGGCCAAAAAGATGATCACCAACAAGGTGGTCAGGTGGTAACGCTTCCCACGGGCCTTGCGCGGGTCGTAGATCTTTTCAAGGTAGGCGAACAAACTGCCTTGATCGTAGATGACACCGTTCTGATTGATCTCCTGCCAGGGTTGAAGCGTGCTATACTCCATGTGGTCCTCCTTGGTATTTTGGTTGTCAGCGCATCCAATTTTACCGAAGAGGACCATTTCTGTTCATTTGTCAAGGAACTTTGAGAAAGCCATAATAAAGGCTCAAGAAATGCACGAATGTTTGTGACACAAATCACAAACTGCCGACAAGAGCTCACATCGAGGCG
>JBBIPD010000135.1:0-7853 GCA_037443025.1 Chloroflexota bacterium | reverse complement strand
CCCGATATTACGGCGACGGCTATTGCGGCTCGATTTACGAAGGAGCAATCGGTACAGGCTCTTTCGTCTGGCCCACAGTAAATCACTCCATCTCGGGTTACACCTATTCTGGAATCCATCCTGCGATAGACATTGCCGGTGCGGTGGGCGATTCGGTTTTCGCCTCGGACAGCGGCGTGGTGGTCTTTTCCGGATGGAGCAATTTTGGCTATGGTTATATGGTCGTCATTGACCATGGCAACGGCTGGCAAACAGCCTACGCCCATCTCAGCGCGGTCGCAGTGGGTTGTGGACAAAGCGTATTTCAGGGCGGTTACATTGGCGCCGTCGGCAACACCGGCAACTCTTACGGTTCTCACCTCCATTTTGAGATGGTCTATAACGGCGCCAAGCTCAACCCGCTCGATTATGTTCGGTGATTAGCTGTGCCCTCTCTAAGCGACAGGCTGAAATCGCTTGGCGTCAAAGTGGGCGCCAGGGATTTACTCCCTCCCCAACCCCGCAAATCTCCCGCGGTTCGATTGGAAGAGACGCTATCCGGACGTCCTTATTCCACGCATTTTGGTGAAACCTTCGTCGTCGAACAGCGTTTTCCAATCGGTCAGACCTATGGTCAGGCGACGTTACAAATCACCGCCTCGCTGGAGGCGCTCGCCTCCTGGGTCGGCGACGAACGCATCACTCGGCTGCCTCAAGAAGCGTTTGCATTCATCGATACGGAAACGACCGGTTTATCCGGCGGCGCAGGGACTTACGCTTTCTTGATTGGCGCCGGTCGTTTCACCCAGGACGAATTTCACCTGGCGCAGTTTTTCATGCGTGACCCATTCGAAGAACCCGCTCAACTTGCCGCCCTGGAGGAATTTCTCTCCCCATGTCAGGCGTTAGTCACCTATAATGGAAAATCCTTCGATATCCCCCTCCTCACAGCTCGTTATACCACCCACGGCTGGCAACCGCCCTTTGTTGGATTCTCCCATATAGACCTGCTCCATCTCTCGCGGCGTCTCTGGCGCGATCGCCTCGCCAGCCGCACCCTGGGCAACATCGAAGCCTCGATCCTTGGCGCATTGCGCAGCGAAACTGACGTCCCAGGGTGGATGATTCCTCAGCTCTACTTCGATTTCTTGCGCAGTGGAGATCCCCAACCCCTGAGCGGCGTCTTTTACCACAACGCGATGGACGTGATTTCCCTGGCGGCTTTGCTCAACCATTCCGCCAAACTACTATCCGATCCGCTCATTTTTGCTTCAGAGCATGGGGTGGATTTGCTTTCTCTGGCGCGTTTATTCGAAGATTTAGGCGACCTGAGCATGGCAACCCGCCTGTATATCCACGGATTGGAGCACACCGACGTCATCGAAAACCGCATCCCCCGCGAGGTGTACCTGCGGGCGATCGAGCGTCTGGCGGCAATTCATAAAAGAAGTCACCACCTGGCGGAAGCGGTCTCTCTGTGGGAGCAAGCCGCTCGTTTCGAGCATATTCAAGCCCACATAGAACTGGCAAAATTTTACGAACACACCCAACGCGACTACGAACAGGCACTGTATTGGACGCAAACCGCCATTTCGCTGCTCGAGAGCGATCACTTCACCGATTATGATCGTCGCATCCTGTCCCCCGAACTTCTCCATCGCCAAAAGCGTCTGCTTGATAGATTAAGCCGATAACATGTCATCTACCCACCCCGAGATTTTATCCAACCTGCGTCATAACTATATCTATAACATCCTGGATGGCGCATTCTTCGGACTGGCGTTGGGATTTGCTTCCTTTGTCACCATTATCCCTCTTTTCGTCAGCACCCTCACCACCTCCCCGGTCCTGATTGGCTTAATCCCCGCCATTCACAATATGGGCTGGCCAATCGCGTCTCTCAACAGAGCCGCTATAAGCCGATGGTTTTGATGATTACTTTGCAGGAAAGGTTGCCATTCCTGATTCTGGCACTGATTGCCTGGTTGATACCCGTCATCGGCTCACGGACCGCCCTGACCCTCACCTTCATTCTACTCATTTGGCAGGGCTTGGGGGGTGGTTTTACCGCCAACCCCTGGCAAAGCATGATCGCCAAAATTATGCCGCCCGATCGGCGGGGAACTTTCTATGGAATCCAATCCGCGGCAGCGAATTTACTGGCGAGCCTGAGCGCTATCGCTGCCGGTTACATCCTCAGCGTTCTGGAGTCACCCCAGGATTTTGTCATCTGCTTCCTCCTCGCCTTCACCGCGATGGCTATCTCCTGGCTGGCTCTCGCCCAAACCCGCGAGCCTGTTACCCCCCCTTCCACCCCTCCCGTCGGCCAAAGGGAGGTCTGGCAAAAGCTGATGACTATTCTGCGACGGGACGGCAATTTTGGCTGGGTTTTAATGGGGCGGATGCTCGGGCATGCTCTCTCAATTTGCCCTGATGGGTTTTGCCTTTTACACGGTCTACGCTGTCCAGGTTCTGGGTATGAGCGAGGTCACCGTCGGCATCCTGACCAGTGTGTTATTAGCCACCCAAATCGTTATCAATCCCCTGATGGGTTGGATTGGCGACCGATGGAGCCATCGTTCATTGATGGCGATAGGCGCCCTTTCAGCCACCGCAAGCGGGATGATCGCCTGGCTTGCGCCTCATCCTGGCTGGTTTTACCCGGTTTTCATCCTGGCTGGCGTCGCCAATGTCTCTGTCTGGACAATCGGTCTGGCGATGATCTTGAACTTCGGCAACGAAACGGAACGCCCGGCGTATATCGGTCTTGCCAACACCCTCATCGCCCCGGCATCTATCCTCGCCCCTCTCTTTGGGGGTTGGCTGGCTGAGCGCGCCGGTTATCCCGCCGCCTTCATCACCTCCGCCGTCGCCGGTGTGATAACCGCCCTGATCCTGTACACCTTCGTTCACGATCCCCTGAAGCTATCCGCTATGGAGAAGAGTTCATGATGACAACATTTTTTGCTTATGAAGAACTCACCTGGCAAGAGGTGAAAAACCTGCCGCGCCACACGCCGTTGGTGATACCCCTAGGGACAGGTTACCCGGCTCATCTGCTTGCCGAAGCGCTCTCCAACCCGGAGCGGATCGGGCTGCTGCCGCCAATCCCCTACGGCTGGCGCGGCAGTGGTTTGGCGACCCCAGATGAGGTTTTTGCAAAGGTGGTCGCCAATCTGCTGGATAGCCTGCGCGATGATGGTTTCTCTCGCGTTTATGCCATCGCCCCTGCGGGATTGCAATTGGATTTGGGAACAACCTCCCTGGCGTTGCCTTACCGCTCTCGCCTCCCCACCGCCGGAGCAAACCCGACGGCAAATTTTCCCCCGGATGCAGATTTGAACAAAGTCGTCATCATCCCCATCGGGCATACTGAACAGCATGGACACCACCTCCCGTTATCCACGGACACCATCATCATTGACGCCATTGCTCAAGGGGTGGTCAATGAAATTCCAGACCTGGCAACCATGCTCCCCGTCATGCCCTACGGGGTGAGCACCCACCGCCAATCTTTCGCGGGAACGCTGAATGTGGGCGGGCGCGCCTTTGAAGATTTCTACCTCGCCGTGGTGGATCAACTCGTCTGGCGCGGAGTCCAGCACATCTATCTCATCAGCGGGCATGGGGGCAATTGCTCGTTTCTGGTCAATGTCGTCAAGTATGCAGGCGAGCGCCACCGCCGGATTTTCTGCGCCACTGCCTGGCTCTATCTTTCTGGCGCCAAAGGGGTGGCATCTTTGGAGAAACACCGTCGTTCTTCCATTGGCGGGATGGGACACGCCTGCGAGCTGGAGACCTCTCTCCTGCTCCACTTGCGCCCCGATTTGGTGCGCCTGGAGCAAGCGGTGGACGAAACTCAATTTATCGCCTCCCCCAATTACTACATGGATTGGGTGGAGGGCGGCGCTATAATTGCCAATCCGCCCTGGGATGACGACACCCAAACCGGCGCCTATGGCGCTGGCAGCCTGGCGACCGCCGTCAATGGCAAAATCTGGCTAAAGGCTGCCATCGCCGAAAAAATAGAGCATATTCAGGAGATTATCTGGCAGCAATCTCAGCGTGAAGCGCGCCGCAAGGCTGGCTTCGGCTTATGGGGAGGATAAATCCCCAGACAATCCTGGGTTAATTCTCGGTCGAATCAGGCGTCAAGATAATAGGTGTGATAGGCGTTTGCACAGGGATTACCCCAGGCGATGTGCATCGCGCGGGTGCTCAGGTCTATCACCAAAGAATTGATCGTTTTTTCCCTATCCAGGGGATCGAGGTTGTCTTCCGCATGATTGCAAATCGAATTGGGGAAATTGATGTGATCCCGCAGGATCGCCTGGAGTGAATTTACCGAGTGATTTTGGGAGGCTCTGAGCATCCGTAACGCCCGGTAATAATGCACTCGAGTGTTGATCAACTCGTCCGGATCAACTTCAATCGCCTGCATCTGCCTGTCCAGATAAAAATTGGTATGTAAAACCCACCCCGCATCGCCGCCGTAAAGGATGGCGAACCGCTTGGCAGATACTTCGACGTTATACAATTCGCCGCTCTCATGCGCCAGGAGGTGATTGTAACCTGCCGCCCGTTGAGGGACGACAACGCAGCGAATCGCCTCTCCCAGGTTGCTCGCTCCCAATACCGCCCGGGAGACGATCACCCTGGGGATGCCAATCCGGCAATCGTTCGGGTACACCGTATCGCAAGCCTGGGCAATCCCTACGGCATTGAAGCCGATATTTGGCAACAGACCCCCATAAGACATCGCCAGAAAGGGCGGTTCATCATCAGGGCTGGCGTGCACCAGGTACACATCAGGCTCGTCCTCCGGAAGCCAGTCTTCATTGTGAGCAACCAGGACATGCTCATCTGCAGTCAATAGCTGGTTGACTGCCAAGCTGGTGCATTTGGTCAGGTGCAACGCGTCCATCGTCACCGCTTCCATTGCGTTCAGGACTGCAATATCATCAAAAGCGACATCCGCCCCCTGGGCTATTCCTTCCATCTCCTCCACGTATTGAGGGTAGCGTTCCTGTGCAAATGGAATGTATTTCCTCGCCTGGATTCTCGCCCCTTCCCAGGTCAGCTGCAGCTCATCATACGTGTCTTCGAGCAACTTGTGCGCATTTTCTATCGAGTGCAGCACTTGCTCACGGAAACTCTCGCCGATTTGTTGCCCTATTTGTAAGTGGCTGCCTTTTACCCGAACCATCGGTATTGGACGCTCGTGCGATCTGACGTCAACAATCCCCATTCTATCTCTCCCGAACCGCGACTTATTCGACCAGCTCAAAGTCCAGCCTTAAAGCTCGTACCCATCTTCCGTTCTTACGACACACATCTAAAACCTTTTTGATGCTCCCATTTTCCAAATCAACCCCTGAGGTTAGCAAGACTCCTTCCACCTTTTTTTCCTCCAGAATGTCCTCCAGTTGATCCACCCCTCCCAGAATATCAATCCCATGTATCTGGCGACCAATAATCAACGGGTCATCATCTAAAAATCCGATCGGGCGGTAGCCAAGCTGGGGGTTCATCAGGAGCCACCTCACCGCCAGTTCGCCTGCATCCCCCGCCCCGTAAATCAGGATGCGCTTTTCCTCAGCCAAAGCCTGTTGCGCTCGGGCTTTATCCAACATCCTGAAAGAGAAGCGGGTGATTGCCAAGCCTACGAACAGGAACATCCCGGAGAAAATAAATATCATCAATGGGTATTCGCTAAATGAGTGAATTACCTCGATCGCTGCGCCCATCAACAATATACTGCCAATCGCTGCCTTGGCGTATTTGGTCAATTCCTCCATTCCCACATAACGCCAGACGCCGCGATACACCCCAAACACAAAAAACGACACATATGCCGCAGCGTATGCAATGGGCAACGACTCCAGAAACAGCTCGAGACCCATTTCTGTCATCGAGAACCCATAATAGGTCAGATAACCCAGGTAGTACGCGGTGCCAATCAGAATTAAATCCAGACCGATTTCCAACAATCGCCGTCTATAGGTCAGCTCAACCAGAAATCGGGTGAAAGCGCCTCTCCTTCCCTGTTGGGCGGTTTCCACCACCTTCATCCCGCCCAGATAAGCGGTCAGGAGAGCAAGCGCAAGGACTAAAATTGGCACCACCACCAGGCTTAACCAATAATCCAACGTCTCTACCGCCAACGCCGCTATCCCTGATAGCAACGCCACAGCGTATAGCGCCAAAACCGCCTGACGCTCGGTCAACCCAAAAGCAATCAACCGGTGCGAGGTGTGATCGCGTCCGCCCTGCGCCGGGGACTGTCCGCGCAGCATGCGGGTGATGGTGACCAGCGTGGTATCCAAAATTGGCAGCATAAAGATCAAAGTCGGCACTCCCAGGATGGCAAACACATTGGAGGCTTGCGGCTGTCGCGCAATCGCCAGTACTGCCAGGCTGAATCCCAAAAACAGGCTTCCACTATCCCCCATAAAAATGGACGCAGGTGGAAAATTGAAAACCAGAAACCCTGAAATCGCCCCAGACAACCCCAGGGAAATCGCCAACAATGCATAATCGCCCGAGCGCCAGAAGAAAAAGCTCAGAATAAGGGAGGTAATCAGCGATATCCCACCAGCCAGCCCATCCATGTTATCCAGCAGGTTGATGGCATTCGTGATGCCGACCAGCCATACAAAGGTCAGCCCGATATTCAGGATTTGCGCCAGGATTGTCCCCGACAGGCGGGCGGTAAAGAAATTGGTGGTATAGCCGAAATAAATAACGATCGTCGCCGCCAATATCTGCCCAATCAGCTTGGCAGGCGGTGTGATTTGTTTGAAATCATCATACAAACCCACAAAAAATATCAGGCTGGCTCCCGCCAGCAATCCCCAATGGATGAAATTAAGCGATGGATTGAGATAGATGCCGATGATTATCCCAATCATGGTCGCCAGATAGATACCCACTCCCCCCAAAGTCGGGGTCGGTCGGCGATGCCAGCGGTCCTCTCGAGGGATTGCCACTCGCCCCAGGCGGAAGCTGACGCTTCTTACCAAAGGGATGAGCAGCAGACTCACGACTAATGCGCTGACAAATGAAACGGCAACCATAGGTATTCGGTCTTACGACTGGTTGAGCTGAGAAATGATGTTTTGAAGCCTCTCTTTTTGATCTTCAGGAGCCTGGGAGAGCGCGCTCTGAAAGTGAATCAACGCGTTGACATAATCGCCATTCTTTACATAGAGCGTGCCAAGCGTCTCCTCAATCCGCCAGATTTCCACCGTTTTCGGCGCCGCTTCCAGAGCCTGTTGATACGCCTCAATTGCGCCGTTGACATCATCTAACTGTGTCATTAAGCTCCCCAGGTTGATGGCGTAATTATATTTCGCCGTCGGGTCGTCAGGGGTGGGCAAAGCCAGAGCCTGAGCGTAATATTCCGCGGCTTTTTCCTGAAGTTCTCTTTTCATCTGGACATCGTTTTCATCCCGGCTCTTGCGGTTATTGAAATCACCCAACAAGGCGTATGTCCAATGGTATTTCGGATCAATTTCCAGGGCGGTTTCCATGCGCTCCAGGGCTTTCTCCGGATCATCCAGTAGATTGACATACAATAGCGACCATTCGTCCCAGATTCTGGCGTTGTTCGGGCTGAGGGTCACTGCCCGTGAATAAAAACTGTCCGCCTGGAGAATCTTCTCAGATTTGTCGTTCAGGTCTGTGCTGTAAGACGCCCAAAGGGTGTAAAGCCGAGCCAGGTTCGCCGTATGGTCGGTGTTCAAAGGATTAATTGACTGCGCCTTGCGCAAATCGTTGGCAGCCTGTTCAATCAATGCGTCTCGCTGCGCGGCGTCGGTTATCGTTTTAGCGTATTCAAGATACGCTCGCCCCAGGAAGAGATAATAATAATC
>JBBIPD010000134.1:0-7866 GCA_037443025.1 Chloroflexota bacterium | reverse complement strand
GCCAGAGCAAATTTCCATACCGGCTTTAGCATCTTGAGATACGGAGCAATCTAAGCGCTATAAAGCGCGTGTCGTAAATTGATCACCAACGCCGTCGTGAAAATCACCAACCCAGGCGCGCCAATAGCGAACAATTGAGCAGAAACAAACTGGGAAGATCCGGCAAAGATAATCGCCGACATAGATTGGGCTTCCAGTTGAGACAGCCCAGCCCCCAACGCCAACACGCCGTAAATCATGCCAAAGGGAATAACGCCAACCAGCAGGGGAAGTTCTGCTTTAATGCCAGATAGAAATTCGGCGCGCCAGGATGTCATAAACGCCACAGATTTTCCGCCGGTCAGTTTCTAAAGAAACCCTCAGCCTCGAGAATCCCATCCAAAGCCCGACAGGCGTCCTCTATCGCTTTCACCCGCCACTTGAGCTCGCCGGGGAAGTAGAGTTCCTCGAACTCGCGTTGTATCCAGATGCGGGCTGAGTTGCTAAGGGTGCCATACCAGTACAACTGGTTTTCGAGGATGGTGGCTCTCAAATCACGCAACATCGCCGGGATTGAATCCCCAAAAGTGCCGAACTCGAATGTTGTGGCAAACAAACCGACATCCGGAAACTCTGTGTTCACGAGGTTGTACAGATAGTCCAGCAGATCCCCCCGGACAGGGTAGAAATCTTTTGAGTTGGCTTTCAATATACAGGGGTAGTTGAATTCCCGCGCCAGGCTGGCGGATTCCCTCAGCTCAAGGGCTGAATTGATCAAGCTCATTTGATAGCGCGGTCCAAAACCGGTGTGCACGTCTATCACCAAGACCTGACGATAAGGGGTAATCTGTTCGCGCAGTAAATCTATCAGGATTTGAGCCTCTTCCTGCAGTTCCGATCCGCCGTAATATATCCCCTGCGGGTCATGATACTGACCAATTACGATATTCTTCCAAAAATCGCTGAAATCAAAACGCAACAGGTTTTTTGCCAGGCGAATTGAAAAGGAAAGGGCGCTGGCAATTTGATGGCGCACCGCTTTTTGTGGATTTAACAGGGAGGAGAGCTGACGATAAGCGGGATTGAGAGCTGTGTCATAAGCCGGTTCTGCTTTCCCCTCCGTCCAAATGAAGTTGCGGTTTAAATCCACATTCTGACTGTTCACCCGACGGCGGTATTTCATCCCCCAGGGATTGATAGCGTGAACCAGGAGCAAGCCGGTGTCAGCCGGAGCAAGACGAGGCAGATAATCATCAATCAGCACCTGCAAGATGGCAGAGCCCACAAACGCCTCAATGCCATGTTCGCCGGTGGTCAGGATGAGGATTCGTTCATAACTGAGGCGCGGATCAGCCTGAATCCAATCAATGGTCAACCCTTCCTGACTGGATATCCTGTGCGCCCCCAAACGTGCGCTTGACCAGAACTGTTGCACCCGATCCAGGTTCTGGCGGAATCTGGCGCGCGACCCTTCGTAACTGCGGGGAAACAAAGCTGCTATTCTGGAGGCTGTTCCCTGGCGGGTGATCGGGCTGATGCTTGAACGGGGCATGGCTACTTCTCCGGCGTCATTCCTCAGTTAGTTTACCAACCTATCTCGATTATTTATAACCCAGACAACGCCGCCTGGCGCTCGCGACTGAATTGGGTCTCATAAAGATTGGCGTACACACCGCGCTGCGCCAGCAATTCCGCATGCGTCCCACGCTCCACAATCCGACCCCGATCCATCACCAGAATCTGGTCAGCCGCCAGGATTGTGCTCAAGCGATGGGCGATGACGATGCTGGTGCGCCCAGCCATGACCCTGCGCAACGCTTCCTGAATCAACCCTTCGGATTCGCTGTCAAGATGGCTGGTGGCTTCGTCCAGCACCAGGATGCGCGGGTTTTTCAAAATCACCCGCGCCAGCGCAATGCGCTGCTTCTCGCCGCCGCTCAGGCGATAACCGCGCTCGCCCACAATCGTATCATAACCATCCGGTAAGTCCATAATGAAATCATGGATATTGGCGGCTTTGGCAGCCGCTTCCAGTTCTGCCTGGCTGGCATCCAGCCTGGCATAGAGCAAGTTGGTGCGAATGGTATCATGGAACAAATGCGTTTCCTGGGTCACCATTCCGATTTGGTCAGATAATGACCTGAGAGTGACCTCCCGCAAATCGTAACCGTCAATCAAAATGCGCCCTTCAGTGGGGTCGTATAAACGGGGTATCAGGTAAGTCAGGGTTGTCTTCCCCGCGCCAGATGGACCGACCAATGCCAGGAGCTGTCCCGGCTCTGCCCGGAACGAGATATTCAGCAGGGCATGCTCCCGCGCCTGGCTACGCGGGGCAGTTTCTTCTGCCAGATTATCCCTGACCCTCGCCTCCCGCCCGCCGTT
This sequence comes from Chloroflexota bacterium, assembly GCA_037443025.1. Classification (GTDB taxonomy): domain Bacteria; phylum Chloroflexota; class Anaerolineae; order Anaerolineales; family UBA4823; genus JAQBDA01. The sequence goes on along the minus strand of JBBIPD010000134.1, from coordinate 5,505 downwards.
GTCTGAAAGCACAGCTTTCACGCTGTCCATTGAGCCAAAACGCCGCACATCGCTGAGGAGGTGCTTCTCATCCAGTTGGTACTGAAAGGTGACGTTATCAAAGACCAGCTCGCCGCGCACATCCCTGAGTACAAGCGCATCGGGCTTTTCGACAATATCTGGCGGCAGGTTAATGACCTCGAACACGCGCTCAAAACTGACTACCGAGGTGGCAAACTCCACCGGCGCATTTGCCAAACCGGAAAGAGAAGCATACAGGCTGGTCAGGTAGGCGCCAAAGGCGACAATCGTGCCGATGGTGAAAATATCTTGAATCACCAGATATCCGCCAATCCCGTACACCAATGCCGTGCCCACCGCGCTGATCAAGCCGATAATCACAAAAAAGGACGCCCCCACCACCGCACGCCGAACGCCGATGTTTCGCACTTGAGCCGCGCGTGCGCCAAATCGTTCCACTTCCATCTCGGTCCGCCCGAACAATTTGACCAGCAGCGCCCCGCCAATATTGAGCGTCTCGTTCATCATGGCGTTCATCTTTGCGTTGGCATCCATCGCCTGACGAGCGATATCGCGTAAGACCGACCCCAGCCGGCGGGCTGCCAGAATAAATAAAGGCATAATCAACACGCCAACCAGGGTCAGCCGCCATTCCAGCGAAACCATCACCGCCAACACGGCGATAGCCTGGATGAGATTGGTGATAATGCTGACAAAGGTATTGCTGATGGCATTCTGCGCTCCCACAACGTCGTTGTTGAGGCGACTCATCAATTCGCCCACCCGCGTATTGGTGAAAAAGCGCAAGGACATCCGTTGCAATTGGGCGTACAGCGCCAGGCGCAGGTCGTAAATCACTCCTTCCCCAATCCCGGCGTTCAACCGCCGCGAAACCACATTGAGCCCGCCGCCCAAAGCCGGAATCAACAACAACGCCAGAGAGAGCAGCACCAGGCGTTGTAAATCCTTCTGGGGGATGACGGTATCAATCAGGTTGCGCAAGATGAGCGGCGTGATTAAGGTGAGACCCGTTGAGAGAAGGATTATCAGGAGCATGCCTGCAATCTGAACCCGATAGGGTTTGGAATAGCCTAAAACGCGCCGCAACAAATCCCAGGTGACCCTGGGCTTTTCATCTGGAGAACTCAGATAACTCCACCAACCACCACCGTGAAATCCCATAAAAATCGACTCCTATACCTCACACCTCGTTCCTGGCGATTATTATAACCAGGAGTTACGCACTTTGAGAGAATGTGAGGGTGTTTGGGCGGACAACCTGCCCGCGCATTTTACCCCTCCCTGCCCCTACCCCCGGTAAGTGTTTGATGTTATCATCTCAGACGACTGTAGCCGAAACACATTCCAACCTGCGGAGAATTAACATGACCCAGCTCCCCCCCGATCTCGCCAAAATCCTAATCACCGCCGAGCAAATCCAGGCGCGCGTCCAGGAACTGGCTGACCAAATCAACACAGACTATCGCGGCGTGGACCGTTTATATCTTGTTGGCATTCTCAAAGGCGCTTTCATTTTCCTGGCAGATTTGACCCGCCATCTGGAAGTCCCCCACACAGTTGATTTCATGGCGCTTTCCAGCTACGGCAAAACCTCCACGTCCGGCACCGTGCGCATCTTGATGGACCTGCGCGAGTCGATCGAAGGTCAACACGTGCTGATTGTCGAAGACATCCTCGACACCGGCAATACCCTCAACTATTTATGCCGCATTCTAAAGGAGCGCAAACCCGCCTCGCTCAAGACCTGCGTTTTGGTGCGAAAAGTTCGTCAGGGGGTCACTTTTCCCATTGATTATCTGGGCTTCGACATCCCCGATGTCTGGGTGGTGGGATATGGGCTGGATTTCGCCGACCGCTACCGCACCCTGCCTTACGTGGCAGAGCTGAAACAAACCTGATTCTCCTGCATTTAATACCTCGCCTTCATGGCAAATCTCCAAAATCCCTGACTTTTAATGTAAAATAGAACAAAAGTTCTGGTAAAATAAGAGTGAGAGTTTTTCTGGTTACCGAGGGGAACCCCACTGTGTCACTCTGGCAGCGACTTTTGCGTCTGGTCGGATTTTCCCGCCCCAGCCGCCTGAGCCTGGAGGTGAACGAGGATTTGATTCATTCTCTGGAGGACCTGGCGCATCGCGAACGCCGCGCCCAAAAAGAGCTGGCAACCGAGCTGCTCTCCATGGCGCTCGTCCAGCGGGATGCGGCGGAAGCATACCTGCGGCGCTGGGCGACGCTCTCACGCCGTGAACAACAGGTGACAGCCCTCATCTGTCTGGGATACACCAATCGGCAGATCGCCACCCGCCTGGTGCTCTCTCAGGAGACCGTCAAAACCCATGCGCACAACGCCATGCTGAAGTTGAATGTGCGCAATCGGACCGAGCTACGTCAGGTTCTGGCAGATTGGGATTTCAGCGCCTGGGAAAATCTCGGACCATAGCCAACCCCTGGGGGTAACCCGCGATATCCCCCCCACCCCTGGCCCCCCCAGCCGGTTACCCCCTTTTTTCCCCCATTCTTCCCCCCAAAGTGGGATTGTCTACAGGAGCGATTTGAGCTACCCTGTAAACATGAACCTGCTCCCTGCGCTGTACCCAGGTCGGTTACATTTGCTGCTGGCTGCCTCCCCGGCGAGGCATGAACTGGTCAATACGGTGATTGCCAGGCTGGCTTGCGGCGGTCCGTTGCGCATTCTGGATGGCGGCAACTGCTTTCAGGCGCACCGGATTGCCCGCCTGCTGCGCCGCCAGACTCCCAACCTGAACGAAGCCCTGGCGGACATCCACATCGCCCGCGCTTTCACCTGCTACCAGTCGTTGGCGTTACTGAGCGAAACGCCGGCGCTGCCCCTGCCGCTTCTTGCGCTCGACCTGCTGACCACTTTCTATGACGAGAGCGTACCCCTCCCCGAACGTCTGCGCCTGCTGCGCGGTTGTTTGAGCCAGTTGCGTCGCCTGAGCCGCCGGGCGCCGGTGCTTGTCAGCGTGGGTACGCCCGCACAGAACCAACCCAATGAGTTGATAACCCTGCTGGAAGACGCCGCCGATCAGGTATGGCGCCTGGAAACCCGACCACCGCTTGAGCCTCTGCGCCTGTTTTGAGGTCATTATGGGACGCACCCTGCCTTCCATCACCCAGGTTTTTCTGCAAGAGCAAGAATCTTTCAGCCGCTTCCGCCGCGCCCTGCGCCGCAGCGACCAACTCGCCCTGGACGATCTCTTCGCCGCGGCTCGCCAGCATCTGGCTGCGGCGGCTTACGCCGCCCACGCGCTGCCTTTCGAGGTCTTCCTGCTCGCCATGCTGCTCGAAGAGCACAAGGAGGTGCTGCGCCTGCGCAGCCTGGTGGAAGCCGCACAATCCAATAAAGATGCCTGAATACACCGGTTGGCTGCTGGATATCTACCCCGTGCCGGGCGAGGGTCTGGCGTTGTGGTTGCTGGACGAAAACGGGACGCGCCGCTGCCTGCGCCAGCCCTTTCCGGTCACGTTTTACGCTTCTGGTGCACCTGAGCGCCTGCGCTCCTTGTGGCGTTTCCTCAAAGAGCAGCCACAACCGCCCGTGCTTGACCGCCTCGAGCGCCGCGACCTGTTCAACCCCGAACCCATCAGCGTGCTTGCCATCCAGGTTGCAGACGCCGCGGCGCAGCCCTTGTTGTTTCAGCGGACAGTGGCGGCGTTCCCCGACCTGGTCTATTACGACGCCGACCTGCCTGTCTCGCTGCGCCACGCGGCTGCCTTCGGCACTTTTCCCCTGGCTCGCTGCCGCGTCCAAGCCGATGAATCCGGTCAGGTGCACGCCATCTCGCCTCTCGACTCCCCCTGGGAGCTGGACCCGCCCCCGCCGCCGCTGCGCATCCTTGCCCTGGAGCCAGATGTTGACCCTTTCCACGCCCCCCCCGCCTACCTGCACCTCAGCGACCGACGCTCCGATTACCGTCTGGCATTCGACCCACCCCGCCCGTTTCTAATCAACCTCAGGGCAATCCTGCAACGCCACGACCCAGACCTGTTGTTGACCGGCTGGGGCGATACCTGGCTGCTGCCGCGCTTGCTGGAGCTTGCCGAAGAACACAACCTGCCCCTGCCCCTCAACCGCGACCCGCGTATGGGCATCGCCTGGCGCAGGGAGCGTTCGTACTTCACGTATGGACAGATCATTTATCGCGGCGAACAGAGGCATCTGTTCGGTCGCTGGCATATAGACGGGCGCAACGCGATGCTCTTCCATGATTATGGCATGCAAGGCATCTTTGAACTGGCGCGGGTCACCGCTTTGCCGGTGCAAACGGTGGCGCGGGTCTCGCCGGGCAGCGGCATCTCTGCCATGCAGATGCACACCGCCCTGCGTCAGGGGGTGCTTATTCCCTGGCACAAGCAACAAGCCGAGCAACCCAAGACCGCCCTGGAGCTGATTCACGCCGACCAGGGAGGCTTGGTGTATCAGCCGCTCATCGGTGTGCATCAAGACGTGGCAGAGATTGACTTCATCTCCATGTACCCCAGCGTGATGGTGCATTTCAACATCTCTCCAGAAACCGTCGGTCGGGAACATAACGATGCGGAATTGATCCCGGAGCTCGAGTTGTACGTCCGGCAAGGACACCCTGGTCTGGTGCCCCAAACCCTGGCGCCGCTGCTCCAGAAGCGCCTGGCGCTCAAAGCGCGCCTGGCAAATATGCCCGCCTGGCACCCCCGGCGGATGAGCTACAAGGCTTGCGCCTCTGCCCACAAATGGCTGCTGGTGACCTGCTTTGGCTACCTGGGATACAAGAACGCTCGCTTTGGGCGCATCGAGGCGCATGAGGCGGTCACCGCTTTTGGGCGCGAGGCATTGCTGCGCGCCAAAGAGACCGCCGAAGAGCTGGGCTTCAGCGTGCTGCACATGTATGTTGACGGTTTATGGGTGAAAAAAGCCGGGCTGTCTCAACCAGCCGACTTCCAGCCTTTGCTGGATGAAATCGTCAGGCGCACCGGTTTACCCATCTCACTCGACGGCATCTACCGCTGGCTGGCTTTCCTCCCTTCACGCCTGGATGAACGCGTCCCGGTCGCCAATCGTTACTTTGGCGTCTTCCAGGACGGCAGCCTGAAAGTCCGCGGCATTGAATCGCGCCGGCGCGATACCCCCCTGTTCATCGTCGAGACTCAGGAGCAGGTGCTCAACTGCCTGGCGCAGGCGCAGCGCGCCGATGAATTGTACAATCAACTGCCGCGGGTCTTCGCCCTCCTGCGCCGCTGTCTGGCAGACCTGCGCGCCAGGAAAATCCCCCTGCCTCGCCTGTTGGTTTCACAAAAACTGAGCCGCGCCCTGCCAGAATACCGCTCGCCTTCCCCCGCCGCCCGCGCTGCAGCTCAATTGCAGGCAATCGGCAAAATCCTGAAGCCCGGTCAGTGTGTCCGTTTCATTTACACTTTGGGAGACCCGGGGGTATATGCCTGGGACCTGCCAGAACCGCTCGACCCAGCTCGGGTGGATGTCCCCCG
>JBBIPD010000133.1:0-7897 GCA_037443025.1 Chloroflexota bacterium | reverse complement strand
AGGCGGAAAAGTTACGAGTCGCCGCCTGGTATCCAGATGGTCCATTCTCTTATTTCTTCAAGGGGATAACCCTGCGAGATGATTTGCCTTCCGACCCGACGGAATTGCCCAAAACGGATTACGTTGTTCTGTATTATCACCAATGGCAACGCCAGCTTCCCAGCCGGGAGTTTCTGGCGTATTTCGATGCCCAAACCCCTGAGAAAATCATCTACCTGGATGGGCTTGAATTCGCCCGCATTTATCGCCTCCCGTAAAATCGAGCCATGAATTCGCGCTAAAAATCACCCCTTGACTCAGGCTGACCGCGGGTTATAATTCAACGGCTGAATTTTGGAGCAACCCATGGAAACTCAACCTGATCCCGCCCGCGAATTGGTTTTATTGGAGCAAATCGAGCGCGACCCTGACGTCACCCAGGCTTCCCTGGCAGCGTTGTTGGGCGTCGCTGTCGGCACGGTGAACTGGCATATCAAGCGTTTCATCGCCAAAGGATACGTCAAAGTGAAACGCGCCCAGCGGCGCAAGCTGCGCTATATCATCACCCCCGAGGGCTTGGCTTTCCGCGCCCGGCTGACGGTGAACTACATCGAGACCTCCATGCACCTCTATCGCAGGGTTCGGCAGCGCGTCCGCGAATTGCTGAGCGAGGTCAAAGCGGCGGGTTACGATCAGGTCTATCTCGCGGGCGAGGGCGACATCGCCGATATCTGCCGCCTCACCTGCCTGGAACAATCGGTGCGGTTGGTGGATCAAAAAGATGGCGCTGCCTCCGTGCTGCCGGTTATCGAAGTGCAGGGGACGAAGGTGTTTCTGCGTATGCCGGAGAAAATCCAATGATGGGTAAAACCGAGAGGCGCGGGATAAATTTCAATCCTTGCTGCGCGTTCAACTTTAATGTTCATGCAGTCTATTCGCAATGCACGCCATCCATAACAAGGAGCAACCTATGACTACCAGTTCCCAGCCTGCCCAGCTTAACGATGACTCTTATTGGAAAGATAAGCTCGTCATCGTCACCGGGGGGGCGGGTTTTCTTGGCTCTTTTGTCGTGCAGAAATTGAAGGAGCGCGGCGCGGCGCAGATATTTGTACCGCGCATCGAACAGTACAACCTGGTGAACCTGGAGGACATCCGCCGAATGTACACCGATGCCATTGCCTCCTCCTCGCTCAAACCGGTTGTCATCCACCTTGCCGCGCTGGCTGGCGGGATTGGGGCAAACCGTTCCCGACCGGCAGAGTTCTTCTACATTAACCTGATGATGGGCGTCCAATTGATGCATGAAGCCTGGCTGCGCAAGGTGGATAAGTTCGTCGCCATTGGCACCATCTGCGCCTATCCAAAGTACACCCCTCTGCCATTCCGCGAGGAGAACCTGTGGGACGGCTACCCTGAGGAGACCAACGCCCCCTACGGTTTGGCGAAGAAAATGCTCCTCGTTCAGGCTCAGGCGTATCGCGAGCAGTATGGCTTCAACGCCATCTATCTCCTCCCTGTTAACCTGTATGGACCGGGCGACAACTTCGACCTGGAAACCTCCCATGTCATCCCCGCCCTGATTCGCAAATGCACCGAAGCCCAGGCGCGCGGCGACTCCGAAGTGGTGCTTTGGGGAGACGGCACCCCAACTCGCGAATTCCTGTACGTCGAGGATGCCGCGGAGGGGATATTGCTTGCCGCCGCCCGCTACAACGGCAGCGAGCCGGTCAATCTCGGCTCCGGGATGGAAATCAGCATCCGCGACCTGGCAAAACAAATCGCTCGCCTGACCGGCTTTACCGGCAAGTTCGTCTGGGATACCAGCAAACCCAACGGGCAGCCCCGCCGCGCTCTGGACATCAGCCGCGCCGAACAATACTTTGGCTTCCGCGCCAAAATGTCCTTCGAGGAAGGGCTACGACGGACTATCGAATGGTATCAGCAGAAATACCTCCATCCAACCGCCTGAATCCCTGACTTCACGTCCTGACCAAAATCATGAGCGGAACTGCTATCACCTCAAAAACCAACGAAGAAGTTATCTACCTGCGCCCCTCGCGCGGCTGGATTCACCTGAATCTACAAGACCTGTGGCGCTATCGCGAGGTGATATACTTCCTCAGCTTGCGAGATGTCATAGTGCGCTACAAGCAAACCGTGCTGGGCGCCGGATGGGCTATCCTCCAGCCGCTGATTAACATGATTGTGCTAACAATCATCTTCGGGCGTTTTGCCAACATGCCCACCGAAGGCATCCCGCGCCCCATCTACACCTTCACCGCCCTCCTGCCCTGGGGCTTGTTTGCCAAGGCTCTCTCCGACGCCGGTCGCTCCATGCTGGCAAACCGGAGCATGATCACCAAGATTTATTTCCCGCGCCTGATCATCCCTCTCGCCTCGGTAATGGGCGGCATGGTGGATTTTCTAATCCAGTTTGCCATTCTAATTATGATGATGCTCTATTATCGCTATTCCCCCAACCTGGCTGTGCTCACCCTGCCGCTCTTTCTCGTGTTAGCCCTCGCCACCGCCCTGGGCTTTGGGCTTTGGCTTTCAGCACTGAACGTACTTTATCGCGATGTGAACTACATTTTGCCCTTCCTGACCCAGCTCTGGTTGCTGGTGACCCCGGTTGCCTATTCCTCACGTGTGGTGCCGCCGCAGTGGCAATGGCTTTACGCCCTTAACCCCATGGTTGGCGTTGTGGAAGGGTTTCGCTGGGCGATGTTGGATGCCCCGCCGCCCGATGTTCAAACCCTGGCGATATCCACCCTCATCACCCTCATCGTTCTGGTGAGCGGGATGTATTATTTCCGCCGTATGGAACGCACTTTTGCAGATTTGGTCTGAAAGCGGATGATGACAACCAGAATGAGACCGAGAAGATTGGATCCATCCAGCCATGAGTGAAGGCATTGCGATTCGGGTCGAAGACCTGGGTAAGAGATATCGCATTGGCGTCCAAAACACCCGCTATCGCACCTTGCGTGACACCCTGGTCAGCGCGGTCAAATCGCCTTTTCTGGCGCTGACCAATCGGCGCTTTACCCCCGCCAACACGATCTGGGCGTTGGATGGGGTAACCTTCGAAGTGAAGAAAGGCGAGGTGCTGGGCGTGATTGGTCGCAACGGCGCCGGCAAGAGCACTCTGCTCAAAATCCTTTCCCGGGTCACCGAGCCAACCAAAGGCTACGCCGAGATCCACGGTCGGGTTGGTTCCTTGCTCGAGGTAGGCACCGGCTTTCACCCCGAGTTAACCGGCAGGGAGAACATTGCCCTGAACGGGGCGATTCTGGGCATGAAGCGCGCCGAGATTGACCGCAAATTTGACGAGATTGTGGAATTTTCCGGGGTCGAGAAGTTTATAGACACGCCGGTGAAATGGTACTCGAGCGGGATGTACCTGCGCCTGGCTTTTGCTGTGGCGGCTCACATGGAGCCGGAAATCCTGGTGGTGGACGAGGTCCTCGCAGTTGGCGACGCCGAATTTCAGCGCAAATGCCTGGGCAAGATGAGCGACGTCGCAGGTCAAGGGCGCACGGTGCTGTTTGTCAGCCATAATATGTCCGCCATCATGCGCCTGACTCGCGAGACCATTGTCCTGGAGAAAGGGAAGATGGTCTTGCGCGCCCCCACCGCTCAGGCGGTGGATTACTACCTCTCGTCCGGTTACGCTCAGAGCGGAGAGCATCGCTGGCAACCGGATGAGATTCCCGCCGACTCCGCCCCGTTCATCCCGCTGGCGCTGCGCGTGCGCAATTCGCAGAATCAGATTGTGGACACCGTGCGCTCAATCGAACCGGTGACGATTGAGATAGAGTATCGCTTACTATCGCCCATCACCGGCTTACGGGTTGGCATCTATCTGCTCTCCACCCAGGGAGAACAGATATTCGCCTCTTTCGATACCGACAACCCGGAGGAGTACGAGAAATTCAGCAGTCGCCCGGCAGGACACTATCTCAGCCGCTGCACCATACCCGCCGACTGGCTGAACGAAGGGCGCTACATAATCGGAGTCAACGCCAGCGCTTTTCGCGTTCGGCGCTACTTCCAAGACGAAAACGCTTTGAGTTTTACCGTGGACGCCTCAGGGGCGCCGGGGATGCAATGGGGCGAATTGCGCCTGGGACCTATCCGTCCGCGATTGAACTGGCAAATCGAGCAAGAAAGCCTGACCCCATTGGGAGAGGAGCGGGTGGGAAGCAGATGATTCGGAGCAAAGCCGCGGTCAAACGCATCCTGGGTGAGCTGCCATTCACCGCTGAATTGTATTGGCAGTATCGTCAGAACGGCAAACCGCTCAGCGAGAGCTTTTCACTGCGCCGCACCGAAAAGTGGCTGCCAGCCTGGCGGTTGCAGGCTGAAGCGGCTGCAACGCGCCGCCCTGCTGGCAAAAACGTGTTGATATTTGCCACCCTGCGCTATTGGATCTAACACGCGGTCCTTTTGGGCTTCGCTCTTGCCGGGCTGGGGCATCAGGTGAAACTGGCTTACCTGCCCTACGCCAACTGGCGCAAGCCGCTAAACCGTTTCGATTTGCGCCGCCACAACGCCTACAGCCAAAAAATCCTGCAGCAAACCGGTCCTTTATTGACGGCTATCTCCTGGTTGGATGGCGCGCCGCTCCCAACCCGAATCAACCCCCTCACCCGACCCAACGAACTGCCGCGGGACTTGCTTCGCGCCATTGAAGATGTGTCCATCCGGGATGTTCAGTACACTCTCCAGGTGGAAGACGTTGAACAGGACAGTGAACTTTACCAGCTCCGCCTGAGGCGCAACCTGCAAGCCGCCCGGACAGCCTACGCCTGCCTGCGCAAATCTCGCCCTGATGTGTTGCTCACGCCCAACGGCAGCATTCTCGAAATGGGCGCGGTATATCAAACAGCCCGCTTGTTGGGAATACCGGTGGTCACTTACGAATTCGGTGAGCAGCGCGGTCGCATTTGGCTGGCTCAGGATGGGGAGGTGATGCGCCAGGAAACCGATTGTCTGTGGCAGACGCGCCGGGATACCCCCCTCACCGAGGCGCAACTGGAAAAGGCGCGTCAGCTCTACACCTCCCGCCAGCGCGCCGACCTGTGGCAGAATTTCTCTCGGCGCTGGCAGGGAATCCCCAGCCAGGGAGAAGCTCAGGTGCGCCTCGCCCTGGGTCTGGACGAGCGTCCGGTTGTCTTACTGGCTGCCAACGTCATCGGCGATAGCCTCACCCTGGGACGGCAGGTTTTCACCCGCAGCATGACCGAGTGGCTGCAGCGCACCATCGCCGATTTCACGGCGCGCTCCGATGCTCAGCTCATCGTCCGCATCCACCCCGGAGAGCGCTACACTCAGGGTCCATCCGTCGCCGATGTGGTGCGCCAGGTTGTCCCGGAGCTGCCCTCCCACATCCACCTGGTCGGCGCCGACGCGCCTATCAACACCTATGACCTGATAGAAATCGCCGATATCGGCTTGGTCTACACCACCACCGTGGGCATGGAGATGGCAATGAGCGGCGTGCCGGTGTTGGTGGTCGGTCAGACCCACTACCGCGGCAAAGGCTTCACCCTCGACCCAGATTCCTGGCAATCCTACCAGGAGTTGTTGAACCAGATTCTGGCAAATAGAGAGGCGCAGCGGTTATCCCATCAACAGGTGAATCTCGCCTGGAATTACGCCTACCGCTTCTTCTTCGAGTACCCTCAGGCATTCCCCTGGCACCTGCTTTATTTCTGGGAGGAGCAAACCGAGTGGACCTTAGAGCGAGTTCTGGGCAGAGAGGGTCAGGCGCTCTTTGGCGATACGTTTGCCTACCTCACCGGTGAACCGATTGATTGGGCTAAAGCGCGATAGACCATGAATACGACCACTCAGACCGACATCAAGCGCCAGGTGCGCGAGTTCTACGACCAGGTTGGCTGGCAGGAAATCAGCGAGGGCATGTACCAAAACGCTCACTACGAAGACCTGCGCCCGGTATCGCGCCAGTATATCCATAACTGCCATCTGCGCCTGTTGCGCCACCTGAGCCCCTCCGGACGATTCTTCCTGGATGCCGGCTCCGGTCCGATTCAATACCCGGAATACCTCGAATACTCGCGCGGCTACCGCTATCGGGTCTGCGCCGATATTTCCATCACCGCTCTGCAAGAGGCGCGCAAGCGCATTGGAACTCATGGTTTATTCGTCGTCGCCGACATTGCCAATTTACCCTTCAAGGATGAGGTCTTTGAAGGGGTCGTTTCCCTTCATACCATTCACCATCTGCCAGAAGGCGAGCATTTGCAGGCATATCGGGAATTATTCCGGGTGCTTTCCCCCAACCGCGCCGCAGTCGTGGTGAACGGCTGGTCTTCCAGCCGCCTGATGAGAATTTTCGAGCCGCTGATGAATCTGAGTAGAATGGTTCGAACCATCGCAGGGCGTCTGCGCCGTAGAGCCGGGTTGCCTTCTAAACCCGCGCGGGCAAAAGAGAGCGCGGACGGCTCGCCAAAAGGCACCTTCACCAACCGACATGACTATGACTGGGTGCTTAACATCGTTGGCGCACAGATGCCGCTCGAGATTCGGGTCTGGCGTAGCGTCAGCGTCCGCTTTCTGCGCACCCTGATTCACCCCTGGTTGGGCGGGCGTTACATCTTGCGCGCCCTTTATTGGTTGGAAGAGCGTTACCCACATTATTTTTGTAAATAACGGAATTACCCGTTTATTTTAATAATAAAAGAAGAGTAAGACTCTATCTAATGGAGTTTTGCATGGATTGGAGCAAACAGGTTATCCTGGTCACCGGCGGAACCGGATCGTTCGGCAAAAAATTCGTCGAGATTATGTTGAAAGAATACCATCCCGCCAAGCTGATTATCTACAGCCGGGACGAGTTGAAACAGCACGAAATGCGGGTGAGCGGCTTTGACCACCCCAGCCTGCGGTATTTCATCGGCGATGTGCGCGATCTATCCCGTCTGCGGCGAGCCATGCACGGGGTGGATGTGGTCATCCATGCTGCTGCCCTTAAACAGGTGCCAGCCTGCGAATACAACCCAATGGAAGCCATCAAGACCAACATCCTCGGCAGCAGCAATGTGATCGAAGCCGCCCTGGATATGGGGGTCAAGAAAGTGATGGCTCTCAGCACCGATAAAGCGGTCAATCCGGTGAATCTATATGGGACCACCAAGCTGGCTGCTGAGAAACTCTTCGTACAAAGCAATTCTTACGCGGCTGGAACCGTCACCCGCTTCAGCGCCGTTCGCTATGGCAACGTGGTCGGCAGCCGAGGCAGCGTCATCCCCATATTTATCCGGCAGCGCCAGTCTGGCAGGCTGACCATCACCGATGAGCGAATGACGCGCTTCTGGCTCACCCTGGAGCAGGGTGTGCGCTTTGTCATCCGCTGCACAGAACAGATGCACGGCGGCGAGGTCTTTGTCCCGAAAATCCCCAGCATGAAAATCAGCGACCTGGCAAAAGTCATCGCCCCTGAGGCGAAAATCGAAGTGATTGGCATTCGCCCGGGTGAGAAATTGCATGAGGTGCTTATTCACGAGGACGAAGCCCGCTCCACGGTTGAAACCGACGATATGTTTATTGTTCAGCCGACCGCCGAAATGTGGTTCGGTCGGGAATGGCAGGAGGTTGGACGTAAATTGCCCGATGGATTCCGCTACGCCAGCGACACCAACCCCGACTGGCTCACGCTTGAACAGATTCGCGAGATGATCGCTCCTTTTGAACTGGAAGGAAACGCCTGGAACGGCGAGGAGTGATGCGCCCGAAAGCGAGGGGTGAGAGGCAGCCCTCCTTCACCCCTGGTCTTCGGTCAAGGAATAGATGCGCATCCTCATTACCGGAGCCAGCGGTCTCCTCGGCTTGAACCTGGCACTGGAGACCGCCAGGCAACACGAAGTATATGGAACAGCCAAGGACCATC
>JBBIPD010000132.1:0-7921 GCA_037443025.1 Chloroflexota bacterium | reverse complement strand
TCAAGGATTATGTACGGCGGGCTTTCGAGGTCGCCCGCATGGCAGACTACGCCAAGTTCGACGTGCGCCTGGACCAGTCGGGGCGCTACTTCTTCATCGACTCCAACTGCAACCCCGCCATGGGACCCAAAGAGCTGGACGTGGCGCTCTCCGTCATCCTCAACCTGTACGGCATCTCCTTCTACGAGACCCTCAAACGCCTGGTAGTCAACACCCTGCGCGACGCGCGCAAGAAACAGCCCAAAGAGATGCCCGCCGTGGAGAGCGCAGCGAACTTAGATAATTCGCTTAGCTCAGCATAATCCGACCAATATTGTCTTATAATGATACAATGCTCATGGAGGAAACATCAACCATGAGCGATATCCTGAAAGACCTTACCCCCGCGGCGGTGGTGGACGCCGCCAAACGCAACCTGTACGACTTCTTCGGTTACCTGCGCTACTGGGACGGCTGCGAGTTTTACGAGACGCCCGATTTACAGCGCTGGTGGACGCCCGTCCCATACCCATGGTTCAACGGCGCCATCAGCCGGCAGGCGCCCAACGGCAACGCCCCGGCGGAGATTCGGGAGACGCTGGCGTATTTCAAGGCGAAGGGCAACCAGGTGATCACCTGGTGGCTGCCGCCAGAGCTGGAAGCCAGCGATTGGGGCAGGCAGTTGGAGCAGAACGGGCTGAATTACACCGCCGATACACCCGGCATGGCTGCCGACCTGCATCAGTTGAATGAAGACCTGCCCCACCCCGCCGGGCTGGAAATCCGCAAAGTGCGGGACGCCGCCGGGATGGCAGATTGGGCGTCGGTCTTCGTGGAAGGGTACGGCTTGCCCCCCGACTGGGAGCCGGGCATGCTGGGGATGATGCGCGCCCTGGGCTTGGGCGATGACGTGCAGTGCTACCTGGCTCGGCTGGATGGCGAGAACGTGGCGGCGTCGTGCGTGTTCTATTCGGCGGGGGCGGCGGGCATCTACTGTGTAGGCACCCGGCGTAACTGGCGCGGCAGGGGCATCGGCGCGGCGGTCACCCTGCAGCCTCTGCTCGACGCCCGCCAGAAGGGCTACCGCCTGGGGATATTGCAGTCCTCCGAGATGGGCTACCGCGTCTACGAGCGCATGGGGTTCAAGGAAGTGTGCAAGGTGGCGCATTATTATTGGACGAACACCCAGTAGGTTGGGTTGAGCGTTCTGTGCGAAACCCAACAAATCCCTTTGCCGCGAATTTCGCGAATTACGCGAACAATAAAGCGACCCATCAACAACCTGTAGGTTGGGTTGAGCGCTCTATGCGAAACCCAACGATGAATATAATTGTTGGGTTTCACTTCGTTCAACCCAACCTACAATCCCTCGTAGGTTGGGTTGAGCGCTCTGTGCGAAACCCAACAAACAAATACCAACAATCGCTCTGCGCGAATACAAACATCGTTATATAATTTCGGCATGAGATACCGGCGCGCCTTCCTCCCGGGCGGCACCTATTTCTTCACCCTGGTCACTTTTGAGCGAAGACCAATCTTTGCCAACGAACAAGCCATCCAGTTACTCCGCCAGGCATTCCAAATCACCATGATCAAGCATCCCTTCAAAATCGAAGCAGGTGTCATCCTTCCCGACCATATCCACACAATATGGAGCTTGCCGGAAAATGACAACAACTACCCCACCCGCTGGCGCCTGATCAAGAGCTATTTCACCCGTAATTGGGAGGCAGCCAGGGCTATACCAAACACGGAATCTCGCCTGAAAAAGGGCGAACGCGCCGTCTGGCAGCGCCGCTATTGGGAACACCTGATCCGAGACGATGCCGATTGGCAACAGCACGTGAATTACATTCATTACAATCCGGTAAAACATGGCTTGGTGAGTGCACCGCGGGAGTGGAAGCATTCCAGTTTTTATTTATTTGTGAAACGAGGATTTTACTCGCCGGATTGGGGCGCCGGGGAAGCGCCAGATTTGGATGCACTTAAAGGTTTGGAATAGAACGTGATTGTTGGGTTTCACTTCGTTCAACCCAACCTACAATCCCTATGTTCCTCGTAGGTTGGGTTGAGCGCTCTCTGCGAAACCCAACCTACGGGTATCTCCTGGAGGAACGCATGCCTGAGCAAGAGACCAAAATCCAACGTCAACTCCTCGCCGATATCGAGCGCGAGTGGAACGCTTTGCAGGATTACCTGAGCCGCCTCACCCCCGCCCAAATCTGCGCTGTCCGCGATTCCCACGGCTGGTCGGTCAAAGACCATCTGATTCACCTGGCGTACTGGGAGCAGGGCGCGCTGTACTTCCTGAAGGGCAAGCCGCGCCACGCCGGTCTGGGCGTGCCGGAGAGCCTGTACCTGGACGGCGGCTTCGACCAGATCAACGCCTTCATCCAGGAGAAGCACAAGGATACCCCCCTGGCGGAGGCGGAGGCGTTCCTCAAAGACGTCCACCGTCAGATGCTCGAAAAACTTGCCAAAATGACCGACGCCGACCTGAAGAAGCCCTACCGCCGCTACCTGCCGGATGAGCCGGGCGAGGGCGAAGGTCCGCCAGCGCTGAATGTGATTTACAGCAACACCGCGGAGCATTTCGCCGAGCACCTGGCGTGGATAAAAGACCTGCTGGAGGGCAAATCATAAGAGGAGAACAGCGATGAAAGACTACCGACAAAAATCCTACTGGCTGGATAACTACGGCGCATACACCCCCAACCCACCCCTGGAGGGAGAGCGCCGGGTGGATGTGGGCATCATCGGCGCCGGTTTCACCGGCTTATCCACCGCCATCAACCTGCGCAAGCAAGCCCCCGGCTTGAGCGTGGCGGTGCTGGAAGCGGAAGTGGTTGGCTACGGCGCCAGCGGACGCAACGGGGGCTTCTCCATGACCCTCTTCGGTCTGGAGCCAGCCGTGACCAAGATGCTCTTTGGGCATCAACGCACGGTGGAGGCGCACCGCTACATGGAGCGCGCCGTGGATTACACCGACGCCCTCATCAAAGAACACAACCTTCGGTCGGATTACTGGTACCCCGGCTTCCTGCGCGCCGCCACCACTCCCGGCTATGTCAAACGCATCCAGCACGACCTGGAGATTCTCACCTCGATGGGCAGCACCGGAATCCAATGGATAGACGCCCAGGGAATCCGCGCTCTGGGGGATTCGCCGCGCTTTTTGGGCGGCTGGTGGGAGCCGCGCTGCGGTCTGCTCGACCCGGCGAAGCAGGTGCGCGAGCTGAAGCGCGTTGCCCAGGAGCTGGGCGCCGTCGTTTATGAAGAATCCCCCGTCGCCGAAATCCAGCGCGATGGACGCTTCACCCTGCACACGCCAGGGGGCAGGCTGAGCGCGGAGAAAATCGTCTTCGCCACCAACGCCTACTCGCACCTCATCCCGGAGCTGCGCACGCGGCAGGTGCCCGCCTTCACCCACATGGTCGCCACCGAACCCCTCTCCCAGGCGCAGCTCGCCTCCATCGGCTGGGCGAACCGCCAGGGCGTCGAAGACGCCCGCAACCTGGTGCATTACTTCCGCCTGACCGTGGATAACCGCCTGCTGATGGGCGGCAGCGATGTCAGCCTGGCATATGGTCGGGATATGGAGCGCGACCTGAACGAGCGCATCTTCAAAGACCTGGAGCGGGATGTGGTCTGGCTCTTCCCCGGCTTGAAAGGCGTCCGTTTCACCCATCATTGGGGCGGACCGGTCTCGGTGCCGGTGGATATGGCGCCCGCAATGGGCTACCTGGGGGATGCGCGCGCCGTGTACAGCCTGGGCTGTGTGGGACACGGCGTCTCCATGACCCACCTGAACGGGGTCACCCTCACCGACCTGCTGCTGGAGCGCAAAACCGAGCTGAGCCAGGTGTGGTTCGTCAACCGGCGCACCCTGCCCTGGCCTCCCGAGCCGCTGCGCCTGGTCGCCAGCCATGCCATCCGCGCCTACCTGCGCCTGGAAGACGCCGTGTACGAGCGGGGCGTGTCAAAAACAGCCTGAAGGATCAATCAGAACGACCTGGTGAACACAGCGCCAGCTACCAGGCGCCAATTTTACCAGCGTAGGAGCCTGATCTCTGGCGCACAAACCAGTACGCCAGCGCCCCCACCATGCCCCCGCCGATGACGGCGATGCCGATCCATTCCAGGAACTGGCTGAGGATGATGCGGTTGAACATCGCCCAGTATTCCAGCCAAAAAGACCCGCCCCGCTCCCCGAACAGGCTGAGATGCTCGAGGTGCTCCAGCCTCCCGGTCGAGAGCAGGATGGCGTAAAAGGTGTAATAGCTGAGCATGGCGCACGACCAGGTCAGGGCGCCGGCGAGCATGGGAGAGAGCGCCTGCCGCGCCCGCCGCGCATCGAAAATGGTCGCCGGTATGATCGGCGCCAGCCAGATGCCGTAATTCAGGAGCAGGATCACCGGAATCACAAGGATCGATTCTCCCATGGATCCCCAGGAAACATCCGCCAACCAGTTCAGGTAGAACCAGTCGAACACGCCGAAGATCAGACCGACCGAGCCGTACCAGAGGTAACGGCGTTTGGAGGTGTTCATGGCTGCGGATGGCATCTTGGGTTATTCCTTGAGGGCGGCGGCGATGCTTTTACCCCAGGCTTCGACCGCCTGCCAATCGCGGAAATCGCCGGTGGGGGCTTTCACGTTCTTGATGACAAACTTCTCGAGGACGTTCATCTTATCCGGGTCCAGCGCGCCGCCAAAGACGGCGGTATCCCGCGGCTGGATGCGCTCCACCACCGGTTTAAGCGCCTCCGGGTAGCGCCAGCCTTTCAACAGCTCCACCGGGTCGCCTGCGCCGGTGGGACCGCTGGAGAAGATCCACACGGGCAGCTTTGCCAGTGCGGCTTCGTTTTCCTGCAGGTATTGGGCGGCTTCTTTGCGCCAGCCGCCGATATAGACGGCGCTGCCCAGCACCACCGCCGCGTACTGCTCCGGCGCGCCGGCTTTCTTGACGGGCAGCACCTCCACCGTCAGCCCCTCCGCCTGCAGCGTCTCCCCCAGGCGGCGGGCGATCTCTTCGGTGGCGCCGTACTTGGTGGCGTACGCAATCAGAATTTTTTTGTCCATGTGGGTTCTCCTTGTCAGATAGCTTCTGGGAACGCTCTCATCATCCCAAAAATGCGAAAAAAAGACAAACTCACCAGGGGACGGTCACCCCAGCTCCATGCCCCTCTGGCGGAAGTAATCCCTCACCGCCGGGTTGGTGATTTCTTTGAGCGCTTCGGCGCGTTCGATGACGCCGCGTATCCAGCGCGAGCTGGCATGGTCGGTCTCAAGCAGGGCGTAGATTTCGGCGGCGCTCATCCAGCGCGCCTGCGAATGCTCCGAACTGACCTGGATTGACTCCGGGTCGTCCAGGGAGACCAGGCACACCACCCCAATCAGCTCGTTCTCCGGCGACGCCTCGCCGCGGTAGAAGTGGGTGGTGCCTAAAATCATCTCCAGCTCCACCTCCACCCCCAGCTCCTCCCGGACTTCGCGAAACAGGGCATCCTCGAAGCCCTCGCCCTGGTCCACCCGCCCGGTGACGCACTCCCAGATGCCGCTGGCGAAGTCTTTATCCGCCGCGCGGCGCAGGAGCAGGTATTTGTCCAGCCTGGGAGACCAGACCAATGCCCCCACGCCCCCAATAAAGCGACCGATTGACATAAGGTTACCTCTTTTTCACCATATAGTACAGAGAATACAGAGTTTTTTTTTATTTTTCACCGCAGAGACGCGGAGAACGCAAAGGAATGATATATTGGACAAGGGCAAATACGGAGTATAGAGAAGACAGAGTTTTATTTATTTTTTCACCGCATAATATAAACCATCCTCGAATATGATCACGAATACACGAATAAGTGCTGAGCTTCAAGAATGAGAATTACCTGCTCTGATCCGCCAGCTCCCACCACAGAAGCGTGCAGACCGCACCCGCCAGACCCGTTAGAATCACTATCCCATAGCTCACTCCGCCCAGGCTGACATTCCCCTCCGCCGCCTGGAAAGCGTACAGCGCTGCCACCGCCCAGGGAAAATACTCGCCCCAGCCCAGGATGACAAGCACCTGCGCCAGGATCACCACCAGGAAGGTCAATCCAGCCGCTGCCAGGTAGCCCCGCCAGACGGAGGCTGCCAGGGCAAAGGGGAGACTCACCCACACCGTCAACAACGCGGTGACCAGAAAGGTGAGCAGCCCCTGTATCAACACAGACGCCGGGGCGGGCGGCAGGTTCACCGCGGCTCCAACCAGCAACCCCAGCAGGCAAGCCCAAACCACCAACAGGGCGCTCCACACCAGGAAGACGACGAACTTGCCAAGCACAATCACCGTGCGGGAGGTGGGCAGCGCCAGCAGGTCTTTCACCGTGCGATCGGAAAACTCGCGTCCAAAAATCCAGATGAGGATGAAGCTGCACAAAGCGAAGCCCCCAATCCCCGTCCCCTGCGCCAAAAAGTTCAGGTAAGTGCCCCAATCTGCCGAGCCGGTCAAAATCTGCGCCTTGGCGCTGATAATGCCCGCCTTGCGGGCGAGCTCCGGGTCTCGCAAGATGATCATGAACAGCCCGCCTGCCAGCGGCAGCATAGAAATTAATCCAGCGCTGACCAGAGGCAACCTGGAACAGCGCGCTTTGAGCGTCTCCACCCAGATGGCTTGCCCGGTTTGCTTCCAAAGGCTGTTCACGCCGCCTCGCCCCCCGCCTGACCAATCAACCGCAGGAAATAATGCTCCAATTCTTCCTCCTCGAGCACCAGCCCGGTGGGCGGCGCGCCTGCCTGCACCAGCATCGTGGCAATCTCCTCCGGGTTTTGGATTGCCCGAGCATCCCGGATTTCCAGACCCCCCTGCGGGGTGGCGCCAACCTGGTAGCCGGCGGCGGCGAGGGCTGCCTGCGCCCGCAGTAAATCCCGCGCCTGCACCAGCAACCTGCGCTGACGGTTGCGTTCCAGCGTCTCCATATCCAACTCCTGAATCAGCCGACCCTCATGGATGATGCCGATGCGATTAGCCAGACGCGCCACCTCCGCCAGGATGTGGCTGGACATGAACACCGTGACGCCTTCCTGGCGCGCAAGCCGGTGGAGCAGTTCGCGTATCTCAACAATCCCCGCCGGGTCCAGTCCGTTCGCTGGCTCGTCCAGGATGAGCAGCGTGGGGGAATGCAGCAATGCCTTTGCTAACCCCAGGCGCTGCAGGTTGCCATAGGAGATGGCGCCGGCGCGGCGGTCTGCGTAGGGGGTCAATCCCAGCTTCTCGATGATCTCATCTACGGCTTTG
Source organism: Chloroflexota bacterium (assembly GCA_037443025.1). Classification (GTDB taxonomy): domain Bacteria; phylum Chloroflexota; class Anaerolineae; order Anaerolineales; family UBA4823; genus JAQBDA01. Next base: position 661 of record JBBIPD010000132.1, on the reverse strand, counting down.
ATTGGGCAACCGGGACGCAAGCGGCGCATCGCCTCCAGGTTCTGGCGCACGGTCAATTCCGGGTATGCCTCGGGCGTCTCCACCAGGTAGCCCACCTTGTCCCAGGGCTTCGCCCCGCCCATCTGGAGTTTCTTGCCCAGCAGCCATATCTCACCGGCGGTGGGTTTGACCATGCCCAGAAGCAGGCGGATGGTGGTGGTCTTTCCTGCCCCGTTCAGCCCTACAAAGGCGTATATCTCCCCAGGCTCCACGCGCAGTGAGACCTGATTCACCGCGGTGACTTTTGCATAGCGTTTGACGAGGCGGTCGGTCTGGATGGCGGGCGGCATGGTTTCACTCAGCGGGAGGGGTTTCTCGAAACAGCTTGTTTCAACCCAGGGTTATTATACTGATAAACTCCGCCTCCCCCGCGGCACCTTGGTCAATTCTTTCTTTCTCCGGCTATTCTGGCGTATAATGGAGGCGAGATTCTGCTCTAACAGGTCAACCGCTCATGCCCCAAACCCGCTACCGCTCCCCCATCGAAACCTTCTGGCAGGCGTACCTCGCCACCCTGCCCGAGAACAGCCCCCTGCGCCGCCAGCCGACGCCGCCCGCCTGGAGTTTTGGCAGCTCTGCGGAGATGGCGAACGACCTGGGCAGGCTGGTGCAGGAGGGGGTC
>JBBIPD010000131.1:0-7927 GCA_037443025.1 Chloroflexota bacterium | reverse complement strand
CGGTCACGGTGGTGCCTTTGTATTCACCCGCCAACGCTTTCTCCAGAAAACCTCCCGGCAGGTAAGCAAAACCGTACTCGGACATCACGCCCATCTTCTCGGGTTGCGAAGGTGCCTGGACCTGACCGGTGACGCCCTTTGGCCAGGAGGCGTCGATTTCAGCGAGGACGGTATCGAGGTCAGCGGCGCCGGAGACGTAGTCGGTCATGCCGGTCCAGAAGGAGCCGGCGCCGACTTCGCCGGGCATGAGGTCAGAGCCGTCGAAGCGGAAGGAGGTTGCCTGGGCGACGAGTTCGGCGATGCCGCGTTCGAGGGGGACGCCGTACATATCCGGGGTGGCGGTTTGGTGAGCAGCGAGGGCGCCGCCCTTCTGCAGCCAGCCGGAAGCGGACTGAGGCGTGGTGAAGTACTCCATCAGGGCGCGCACTTCAGGGCGGTCGTTGAACATGGACATCATGTCACCGGCGACGAGGAAGGGTCTGCCGTACTGGGGGTCGACCGGGGGCAGGTAGAAGAAGTCGTAGTCGACGCCAGCCTGAGCGCCTTCGGGGAAGAAGCCGGTGATGAAGTTACCCTGTTTGTGGAGCCAGCACTTGGGCGGGTCTTCGAACATGGGGGCTGGGGCGTCGCCGAAGAAGGTGGAGACGATGCCGTCCGTGCCGCCGAAGACATAATCGGGGTTGAACCAGATTTCGCTCCAGGTTTCGATGGCTTTCTTGACTTCTGGGGAAGAGAAGGGCAGGGTGCCGGCGACCCAGGCGTCGTAGTTTTCGAGGGAGGTGGTGCGGAGCATCATCTCCTCGGTCCAGTCGGTGGCGGGCCAGCCGGTGGCGGCGCCGGACTCGATGCCGATGCACCAGGGGGTATCGCCGTCATCGGCGATTTGCTGGGTGAGGGCGAGGAGTTCATCCCAGGTGGTGGGGATGGTGTAGCCGGCGGCGTCGAAGTCATCCTTGGGGTACCAGACCAGGGACTTGCCGTTGAAGCGGTGGAAGACGCCGCCGATCATGGGTGCGCCGTCGGGACCGGTCAGGGTGGTCATGTCGATCCAGGACTGGTTGTACTGCTGCTTGAGCCAGTCGAGGGGCATCCAGGTGGTGGGGTCGATGATGTAACCCTGGCGGGCATATCCGGCAGCCTTGCCGGGCTGGGGGAAGTCGGCGATGTCAGGGGCGTTGCCGGCGTCCACTGCGATGGACAGGCGGGCTTCGAACTCTTTGTCGCCGATGTAGTTGACCTTGATGCCGGTGGCTTCTTCGAAGGCTGCCATCGACTCAAAGAAGCGCTGGTCGTCAGGATCGGTGAAAGGACCATCCACGGTCACGGTGGTGCCTTTGTATTCACCCGCCAACGCTTTCTCCAGAAAACCTCCGGGCATGACCGCAAATTCAACTTTCGGCATCTCCGCCGGAGGCGCAGTGGGCGCTTCTGCCGGGGGTGCTTCGGTCGCTGCCGGAGCAGGAGGTTGGGTGGGCGCAGTGGTCGCCTGACCGCCGCAGGCAGCCAGAATCAACGCTGCTGCAACCACCATGATGAACCAGAAATATTTTTTACTAAACATATTCTTCATCCTCCAAAATTGGTTGATATGTCTGGACTGTTATCAAGGGAACCCGATTGTGGTGATTTCTCGATATCTGCCTCCTTTCCTGACTGGTTTGGCTCAATGAAAATGTCGGGATGCTGAACCGGCGCTGGCGGCTAACGTTCTTGGAAGGGCGCAGGTTCGGGTTGTTTTGCGCCGCATGAACCGCGCACAACCAGGCTGGTATCCAGGATGACCTGTCTTTGTTCAGGTTGCTCTCCCTGCAATAGCCGGAGGAGAATTTCTGCAGCCTGCAGCGCAAGTTCGATTGCGGGCAGACGAATGGTGGTGAGCGGTGGATTGACGAAACGCGAAACCGGCAAATCGTCCATGCCCACCAGCGCAATGTCTTCGGGAATGCGAAAACCGCGCTCGCGGATGGCAGCTATTGCCCCATAGGCGACCAGGTCGCTGGCGACAAACGCGGCGCTGAACCCTAAGCCGTTATTTAAGAGACTGTTCATCTGATGGTAACCGCTCTCAGAATCGAACTCGCCAAAACGGACTAAAGCCGGGTCGTGGCTCAGCCCTGCGGTTTCAATCGCCTGGCGGTATCCGTTCAGACGATCAACCGCGGCGGTATAAATGGGAGGGGCATTGGTGATGCAGGCGATGCGTTTATGTCCCAATCCAATCAGATGCGTCACCGCGGTGTAAGCCGCGGCGCAGTTATCTACATCCACGCTGTAAAATCCGCTGCCGGGCAATTGACCCAGTAAAACGGTGGGGAAGTTGTTTTCCCGCAACACATTGAGCGCCCCATCATCGAAGCGGGGACCGGAGATGATGATGCCATCAATGCGCTTGGCGCGTATCATCTGGAGATATGTTGTTTCCTGATTTTCGGGTTCGATGATGTCAATCAACAACCGCATACCCACCGAATGGACGCTCTTGATCAAGCCATCCAGAGTCTGGGTTAAGAATACATCGGAGGCAATTTGGTCTGGGGTGCGGATGAGGATTAAGCCGATGATTTGGGATTGGCGGCTGGCTAACGCCTGGGCAGCCGCGTCTGGAACGTAATTCAATTCTCTCGCGGCTTGCAAGACGCGCAGTCGGGTGGCTTCGCTGATTTGGACGCCAGGGACATTATTAAGGACTAAAGAGACCGTGGTCCGCGACACGCCCGCTCGGTCAGCTACATCCTGGCTGGTCACCCGGTTTGTTGCCAACGTATTTCCTCTCGGAATTTCGTCCCAACTAACACGCGTTACTAACGCGCGTTAGTAATGTAACAAATTTATTGACCGTTGTCAATATGCAATTGAAAAAAGGTGTCTGTTACAAAATCGGCTTATTGTGAAGAATACAGCACAAGGATGGGGCAATTGCGTTGATAATAAATACCCCGTAGTGGAACCGTTTCCATTATAGGGTATTTTTATCTGGCTGTCAAGCATCAGCGAGAGGGCTAGCTCAGGAATCTGCTCATGGGTAGCCGGGCTTATCGGCTATGCCATCAACAATCGCTCAGGCAAAATACAACCAACCGCCGTGGACCATGCATCCCTACCGTCAGGGTCATTTCAATATCTGCGGTACGGGAGGGACCGCTGATCAGGGTTGCCGCCCCTGCCCGGCTGATGGCGGAAGAAGCCAACGCTTCGGGCAGTCTCTTTTTTATCCTGCTGGCGGGCAGGATGGCAAGGTGGGTTTCTGGGACGAGGGAAGCCGTCAGGGGGCGTTCGGGGGCTTCGGTGACAATCAGCGTGCCAGACTCGGCGATGGCGCTGTCTGCTCCGGTCAAGCCCAGACGGATTTCGGGGTCGTATTGGTGTTGCACGTGTATCCCGCCCTCTTTCAACGCCTCCAGCAATCCGGGGGGAAGTTCATTCGCGCCCCAGGATTGAATCCGGTCTATGTTTTCTTCTCGCAGGAAGTTCAGGAGGAGCGGTACAAGCTCTGCCTGCTGACATTGAACCCACTGACCTCCCAGGGCTTCCAGCTCAGCGCAGAAACGTCCCAGTACGGCGTCGTCGGGGATGTCCAAATGGTCAAACGAGGCGGGGTGGCTTTCGGCGTGGGATAAATCCCTGGTTTCGCCAGTTTTTATATTCGCGGGCTGAGTCTGGTGGACTTTCCAGTGATCTCGAAACGGTTTTAATGCCGGTCGCGGGAAATCTTTGGAATAGCCCCAACCGGTGAGAGCCGGCAGGCGAAGCCAGGGCTCCTTTGGGGCAAGGACGCGGCTGAAAATCCCTGCCAGGCGTTGGGCGATGGCGAAGCGCCAGGGCGAGACCGCAATCCAGGTGAAGAAATGCAGTCCCCATTTCAGATAACCGGGGGCGTTGGGGGTGGTTTTCTCTACTGCGCCTGCTTCCAGAGGCTGGTCGGTCATTCCGGCGCGAATGCGCAGCAATAATTTAGGGAGGTCTATGTCCACCGGGCAGGATTCTTTACACGCCCCGCAAAGGCTGCTGGCGCGCGCCAGGTGTCCGTAATCAGCCTGCCCAAAAAGGGCGGGCGAGAGCACCGAACCAATCGGACCCGGGTACGGGCTGCTCTTCCCGTGAATGTCCACGTAGGCGTGTCCGCCGATCTCACGGAAGACCGGGCACATGTTCAGACAGGTGCCGCAACGGATGCAATACAGGGCTTCTGCCAGAGGGGATTGGCTGATGCGCCGACGTCCATTATCCACCAGAATCACATGGCGTTCCTGAGGACCTTCCACAGATAAGCTGTCCGCTTGTCCGCGGGGAGCGGGACGATGCGCCAGGCTGACATAGACCGAAAGCTTCTGCCCGGTGGCGGAGCGCGGCAGCAGATATAACATCAACGCCAGATCGTCCAGGGTAGGCACCAGGCGTTCAATCCCCATCAGGGCGATATGCACCGGCGGGAGGGTCATCACCATGCGACCGTTGCCTTCGTTGGTGACCACGCTGATTGCGCCGGTCTCAGCAACGCCGAAATTGACGCCGGTAATCCCGATATCGGCGTTCAGAAAGACCTGGCGCAGCTTTTCTCGGGCAGCGGCGGTCATCGTGGGGACATTTTCTGTGAATGGCAGATTGAGCTTCTCTTGAAAGGTGCGCCCGACATCCGCGGCGCGCAGGTGAACCGCCGGGGTGATGATGTGGGCAGGGGGCTCGCCGCGCAATTGGACGATATACTCTCCGAGATCGGTTTCCACAACCTGAATCCCCTCAGCTTCCAAGGCGGGATTCAGATGTATCTCCTCGGAGAGCATGGACTTTGCCTTGGCAATCAGGCGTGCGCCTTTTTGGCGGGCTATCTCCAAGACAATCTGTACCGCTTCGGAGGCGTCGGCGGCGTGGTGAATGATCATGCCGTTGGCTGTCGCGCGCTCGCAAAATTGCTCCAGATATTGATCGAGGTTGGCAATGACCCTGGAGCGCACAGCCCTTGCGCGCTGACGCAGCACCTGGATGTCTTCGGGCAGGGATTGGTAGGCTAACAGACGCGCCTGTTGGCGTCGCACGGTATTATTGTCTAAAGCGGTTTGCAGTCCGGGGTTAGCCAGGGCGGCGCGGATTTGGTCCTTAAAGATGTGTGCCATGCGTGTGTTTTTCTCGCTTCAGAGATATGCGCTGATATACGTACTTATTGGCGAGGGGATCAGATATTGCCCAGAATATCAGCAATATGCACCGCCCGCTGAGGCATGCCCTTGCGGTGCAGACCGCCATTGATGTTGGTGACGCATCCGGCGTCGCATGAAACCACCACCGGCGCGCCGCTGGACTCCAGGTTGTTAATTTTCTGCTCCAGCATGGCTGCCGAGATTTCGGGATGCTCCACTGAGAAGACGCCCCCGAAACCGCAACATTCGGTGGCGGCGGGCAGCTCAACAAACTCAGCCCCGCGGACAGCCTGGAGGAGCAGGCGCGGCTGGCGGTCCACGCCCAACTCCCGCAGCAGGTGACAGGAGGAATGATAGGTGAGCTTGCCATCGAAGCGCGCCCCAAGGTCTACCACACCCAGATAGTCAACCAGAAATTCGGAAAATTCATAAGTGCGCTTTGCCAGGGCTTTAGCTCTTTCCAACCACTCCGGTTCCTGAGCGAACAGTTCCGGATAACCATGGCGGATCATGGCGGCGCATGAACCGGAAGGCACCACCACCGCTCCCGCCGTCGCTTCGAGGACCTGGATGGTGTGAATCGCCATCTGGCGCGCCTGGGAGCGTATCCCGGCGTTGAAGGCGGGCTGTCCACAGCAGGTCTGCCCTGCCGGAAAAGCCACCCTCACCCCAGCCTTTTCGAGCACCCGCACCACAGCTTCGCCCGTGTTGGGGTAGATTGTATCCAAAATACAGGTGATAAACAGTTGAACGGTTTCGGTCATTTTGATCAAGGTATCCCAGGCAAGCGGTTGAAGGGTTCTTGCAGGCGGTCGTGGAGATCTTTGAATAGCTCGAAGAGGTAATCGTAGCGTTGGCGCAATCCAGGGTTCGGGGTGAACTCCTTAGCCACACGCAGGCAATGCTCTGCCCCGGCAGTGGGGCTGGCATAGACGCCCGCGCCTGCGCCTGCCAGGATTGCCGATCCCAAGATGCCGCCTTCCGAAGTTTCGAATATGGCGACTTTCTTCTGGTAGATGTCCGCTTTGATTTGCGACCAGACATCGCTGTAGGCTCCACCTCCGCTGTGATAGATGATTTCCACCTGGTGACCGGCATTTTCGACAATCTCCATGGTGCGCCGCAGCTCCAGTGTGATTCCCTCCATAATCGCTCGCACCATTGCCCCTTTGCCGGTGCGGGGGGTGACGCCAAAGAAAACGCCACGTGCGTAAGGTGTGCCTAAGGTACGCTCGCCCATCAGATAGGGGAAGTAAAGTAATCCCTCGCCTCCGGGTTCGATTTTCGCCGCCAGTTGGTTCAGGATATCATAGACCCCAACGTTGGTTTTGTTCGCTTCTTCGATTTCGCTCTGGCAGAACGAGTCTTTGAACCATTTTAACGAGCCTCCGCCCGAATCGATGATCCCGAAGGGGATCCATCCCGGCATGACATGGTGCAGGTTCATCAGGCGGGTGTCAAAGACGGGTTCCTCGGTGAAAACGGAGAAGATAGAGGATGTACCGGTGACGTCTGAGGCTGTTCCGGGGTGGGTGATGCCCGCCGCCAGCAACATGCAGAGCATATCGCCTGCCCCTGCAACGACCGGAGTGCCTGCAGCCAGTCCGGTGAGGCGGGCAATTTCGGGGGTGACATGCCCAATGATAGCCGAACTGGGGTAGATAGGCGGTAGCAACTGGCGGTCTATCCCGACTAAATCGACCAATACTTGCGACCAGTCCTCCGTGCGAGCGTCCATCAAGAACGAGCCGGAGGCTTCTGTGTAGTCGGTAGCAACTGCTCCGGTCAGCTTGAAGTTGATGTAATCTTTGGGGAGGAAGAATTTCCAGGCTTTTTCGTACACCTGCGGCTCGTACACCTGGACCCACTTGATTTTAAAACCAAACCAGTTTGCCACCGGTGGGCTGCCAGCGATACGGTAGGCGTCATGCACTTCGGGGCGTTTTTTGAATTCTTCCACCAGGTCGGCGCTCCGCTTATCGCACCAGAGTTGGACGCCGTGGCTGAGCAGTTCGCCATTTGAATCAATGGATACGCAGCCATGCATTTGCCCACTGACGCCAATGCCCAGGATTTGCTCTGGTTTGACCTCTGACTGTTGTATGGCTCGTTGGATATTGGATATGGTGCTATCCCACCAGACTTGCGGGTCTTGTTGCGCCCAACCGGGACGCGGGGTCTGCATCTCTTGAGGGGTGCTGGCGCTGGCGATGACCCGCCCCTCCAGGTCGAGCAGCGCCGCCCGCGTGCTTTGGGTGCCGATGTCGATTCCCATCAAGAATTGTCCTGCCATCTCTGCATCTCCTAATTCGTTGTGAGTTCCCGGTTTGTTGTCTATGATTATCGCCTGTCTGAGGCTATTCAGGATGGATGACCTGTGGATTGGTTCGGCTTAGCGTGAGATTACTTGTTTAAGAGAGTCGATTTCGAAGCGGGTTCGATCACCGCGATGGCGCGCCTTGAAATACTCGATAGGTGTGCCATCTTCCAGGTATGCGGTGCTTTCAATCAGCAGAAGAGGAGCGCCCTGGCGTACATTCAGCAGGCTGGCTTCCATATCCGTCGCGGCGACCGCTTCGACCATGCGTCTGGCGCGTGCGATTTTGATGTTGTACTTCTCCCTTAGTATCTGGTAAAGAGAATTGCTGGTGAAATCCTCGTTCACGAGTTCGGGGCACAGCCTCTCGGGCAGGTAAGAGGTGACAATCAAAATCGGCTCTTGCAGGATAAGGCGCAGGCGTTCAAGGATGATCACCTGCTCTCCGGAACGTAGACGCAACTCGCGCGCCACT
>JBBIPD010000130.1:3090-7951 GCA_037443025.1 Chloroflexota bacterium | reverse complement strand
TTGCGAATCTCGCCCGAGCTGTCTGATATCTGGGGCGGGAGGTTGGGCAGGGAGTTTGTCTTGAACTTCGCCAATGCTCCATTGCCATCGGCGATCAATTTAACCTACGGCTCTGAAGCGATATTCCTCACCACCCAGGATAACACGCTGCCTGCCCAAATCACCAATCTGTCAGCGTTGAAGACGTCTCTGGGTAGCGTCCAGTTGTCGGATTTCATTGCCATGATAGGCGGAGAGAGCGCTTACGAACTGCGCAACCGTTACCGTCCTGCCGACGAGCGCGCCTGGCAGCAGACGCTTGATGTAATTCCCAACCAGATACAGCCTGTGCAGTTATTTGTCTCGCCCGATCGGACGCCGTTGAGACCCGGTCTCTACCATCTCCGTTTCAACGACCTGCCTACCGATGTCTTTGCCGGACCATATCTGTTGGTGGTTAGCGACGTGCAGGTGACGTTCAAACTCGGGGCGCAGGACGCGCTGGTCTGGGCTGTCGCTCTGGATGGGAACACACCCCTTGCCAACGTCCCGGTCGCAATCTACGACGGTACCGGGCAGGTATTGGCTTCTGGGAATACCGACCCTGATGGGATATTTTACAGCTCAATCCCTACCCTGAGAGATACCTATAACACTTTCTATGCGGTTTTATCCCAGCCGGGGCAGGCGGACTTCGGCATGGCGCTTTCTTCCTGGTCTCAAGGCATCTCCCCCTGGGATTTCGAAATCATCAGCGACATCCGCCCACCCCGTTTAGCTGGCTATCTCTACACGGACCGACCGATTTACCGCCCAGGGCAGACGGTCTATTTCCGCGCCGTGGTGCGGGACGCGTTCAACGGGAGATATAGCCTGCCGGACATCAGCAGTCTCCCGATGGTTCTCTATTACGATTATGGTCAGGAGATCGCCCGCTTTGAATTGCCTGTCTCAGCTTATGGCACACTCCACGGTGAATATACCCTGCCGGCGGACGCTCAATTGGGGAATTACCGTTTGGCGGCTGCGCTGGAAGATCCAGATTCCAGCATCGAGGTTTATTTCAAAGTCGCCGAGTACCGCAAGCCAGAAATAGAGGTGCAGGTGCAGTTCGACGCAGATCAGGTTCTGGCTGGAGAAACGTTGAAAGCCAGTATCGCTGCCAACTATTATTTCGGCGCGCCGGCGGGAGGTGTGCCGGTGCAATGGACTCTCACCTCGGTCAATCTCCCCTTCGATCTGCCGGGTTACCAGGTGGGCATGGATGACCTGCGTTGGATGGATCCATCTTCGATTTTCGGTCCGTACTTCCCATTTGGCACTATGATAGATGAGGGTACAGCCAGGGCGGATGACCAGGGACGTTTGGTATTGGAACTTCCCACCCAGGCGACAGATTATCGCCAGCGTTACACCCTGGAAGTGACCCTCCAGGATGAAAGCGGTCAGCGAATCAGCAACCGGGATAGTGTGGAAGTGAACCCGGCGGATTTCTTCATCGGTGTGCGACCAGACGCCTGGGTTGGGCGAGCCGGGGAATCCTCGGGTTTTGACATCCAGGTGGTGGATTGGTATCAGCAATCGGCGGGGGAAAGGGATTTGCGAGCCGACTTTCAGAAAGTCGTCTGGGAGCGCCAGGACCCGCCGCCCTCCAACCCATACGATCCGCCAGTCTTTATCCCCCAATATACCCCGGTGGGTAGCGCCGATTTTCGCACCAACGCCGAGGGGCAGGCGAGATTGGCGTTCACCCCGCCCGAGCCGGGAACTTACCAGTTGGATGTAACCGGTGGAGGGGCGCGGACCTCGGTGCTGCTTTGGGTGGGAGGACCTGGGCAGGCGATCTTCCCCAACCTGCCCAATCAGCGCATCAAGCTCACCGCCGATCGCCAGGGTTACCAACCGGGTGACACCGCCCAGGTTTTTGTGCCAACTCTCTTTGCCCAGGAGACTCTGGCGCTGTTGACGATAGAGCGGGGTATGGTGTTACGTCACGAGGTGCTGAGGCTGCCGCCCGGTGGGGATAACCTCGAAATCCCCCTCAGCAGCCAGGATGCGCCCAATGTCTATCTTTCTATCCTCTTGCAGGGGAATACCCCAGACGGGCGCCCCGATTTTCGGGCGGGATATCTAAAACTTGCGGTAGCTCCAGTGGAGCAAACCTTCAATGTCCAGTTGACCAAACAACCTGAGCAAACCGGTCCCCGTGACCAGGTTACCCTGGAGGTGCAGGTGACCGATTTCAAAGGCGCGCCGGTCCAGGCGGAGTTTTCTCTCTCCCTGGTGGACAAAGCCGTACTGGCGCTGGCGGATTCCAATGTTCCGAGCATCGAGGAGTATTTCTACGGGGAGCAGATGCTTGGTGTGCGCACGGGTATGGCTTTGGCAGCTTATGCCTGGCGTCAGCTCAGACCGCCAACTGGAGGCGGTGGGGGCGGCGGAGGCGAGGAGATTTCCCCCTTTGTCCGCGAACGATTCCTGGATACCGCTTACTGGAATGCAGAAGTGCAGACCGACGCCAACGGGCGGGCAAGCGTCAGCCTCACTCTGCCGGATAACCTGACCACATGGCAGGTTCTGGCGCGAGGGGTAACCCCGGACACGCGTGTGGGGCAGTTGGAAACCGACCTGCTCACAACCAAAGATTTGCTGGTGCGCCCGGTTGTACCGCGATTCCTGGTTCAGGGCGATTCGGTTCAACTGGGGGCAATTATCCATAATAACACTGCCACTGATCTGATGGTTGATGTGGCTTTGCAGGCTATCGGGTTCACGCTGGACGATGCCGCCTCTGCTAAGCGCCAGATCATGGTGGCGGCTGGCGAGCGCCAGCGATTGGATTGGTGGGGAAAGGTTGAAGCGGTTGATAGCGTTGATTTGTTGTTCACCGCAGCCTCGGGCGACTTGAGCGACGCCGTGCGCCCCGCTTCGGGCAAGCTGCCGGTGTTGGGCTATAACGCCCCGCAGACTTTCAGGACCGCCGGTATATTGGAAGACGTCGGCGAGCGTCTTGAGCTTATCAGCCTGCCCCGTTCCTTTGATCCTGGCAGCGGAGAGGTTTCGGTGGAGTTGGCTTCCACTTTGGCGTCTGCCATGTTCTCTGGCTTGGAAGTGTTGGAAAATTATCCCTATGCCTGTACAGAGCAAACCCTGTCCCGTTTTCTGCCCAACCTGGAGACCTACAGGGTGTTGCAGGATTTTGGCGTCAATTCACCAGATATTCAAGCCCGCCTGGAGCGGACCCTGACCCCCGGATTAAAGGCTTTACTTGCCCAACAGAATCCCGATGGGAGTTGGAGCTGGTGGTCTGGAGGCGAGGGCGATGCTTACATCACGGCGTACGTTTTGTTTGGTTTGGGTCGCGCCCGCCAGGCGGGCATCTCGGTGGATGAGGCTGTGATTCAGCGCGCGGTCGAATATTTGCGGGGGACACTCTTTACCCCTGGGATGTCAACCGAAGCCTGGCAACTTGATCGCCTGGCGTTCGTTCAATTCTCTCTGACCAGCGTGGGGGCAGGCGACCTGGCTGGCGTCGAGGCGCTCTTTGCGACTCGCTCTCAGCTCAGCCCCGACTCTGCCGCCTTGCTCTCCCTCGCCCTGGAGCAGCTCTCCCCAGGAAGCCAATCCGCTCGGACGCTGTTCTCCGACCTTGAGTCAACTGCCATCCGAAGCGCCACCGGCGCGCATTGGGAGGCTAAATCGCCAGGGTGGCAGAACTTGAATACACCTGTTTCCACCACGGCGATGGTGATTTACGCCCTGGCGCAACGTGACCCTGGCTCGCCTCTGTTGGCAGACGCGGTGCGCTACCTGATGTTGCATCGCGCCGCCGATGGCGCCTGGGACACCACTTATGGCACTGCCTGGACTTTGATGGCTCTCGCTCAGGCGCTTAAAGGCACCGGCGAGGTGGCGGCTAACTTTGGTTTCTCGGCAACGCTGAATAGCCAGCCCATAGCCAGTGGGCAGGCGAGCAGCACCGGAGCGCCGGTGCGGGCTGAGGTGCCTTTGAGCCAGCTCTTTCCCCAGGAACCAAACGCGCTGCTCATCCAGCGTGAGGCAGGGAAAGGACGCCTGTACTACACGGTAGGTCTGGAAGTCAGCCGACCGGTTGAAGAGGCAGCGCCGCTGCAAAATGGAATCAGCCTCCAGCGCAATTACTACCCGATTGGCGCGGCTTGTCCGGGGGATGCCTGCACCCCCATCCAGGGAGCGCCTTCAGGCGGCGTGGTGCAGGCGCGTCTGACCCTTACCCTGGAAAATGAAGCCTACTACCTGGTGGTGGAAGACTACCTGCCCGCCGGAGCTGAAATCGTGGACACGAGCCTGAGGACAGCCCAACAGGTGATACCCGAGTATGAGGAGCCTGCTGTTGAGGCGCAACAGCAACCCTTGTATGACGCCCGTCAGCCTTTTGAGAAAGGGTGGGGTTGGTGGTATTTCAGCCCGCCCCAGAATTACGATGAACGAATCGTCTGGTCAGCTGAGTACCTGCCTGCCGGGACGTACGAACTGACGTATACCCTCAATCTCACCCAGGCGGGCGAGTTCCGGGTGCTGCCTGGACGCGCCTGGCAATTCTACTTCCCAGAGGTTCAGGGTAACAGCGCGGGGAGCATTTTCACCATTCAACCTTAAAACCCGGCGCGGTTCGAAGAAAATAAACAGGCTGCCTGGCTTGGATGAGCCGGCAGCCTGTTTTGGTCTTCGATGGGCGTGTTGGTTTATGAATCGGGTTGGAGGGGGAGGAAGATTTGGTGGGTTGCCATCAGCCCTGAGGCGTATTTCAAGTCTCCGTTGGTGGCGTCGTAGTAGGTAATATGGGGATTGTTGTAGCTATCCAAAGCCATAGAGGAGTACAAACCCACATCTAACCCAAAAA
>JBBIPD010000130.1:0-3080 GCA_037443025.1 Chloroflexota bacterium | reverse complement strand
ATTTTTCGCTACTTAGGTGTTCAATGCCAACTTTACGTCCTCTTGGTCGTAGTAGATCATCCATTGCGTCATACTCAGGTAGGCGTACTTCAACTCTCCGTTGGTGGCGTCATAGTAGCTGATATGGGGCTTGTTGGAGCTATCCAGGGCGATTGAGGAGTACAGACCGACATCGTTCGCGCTGTCCACCACGGTAATGACCCAGCCGGTGGTGTACGTGATGTAGTTCAGATTGCCGTTGGTGGCGTCGTAATAGCTGATATGTGGGGTGTCAAATTCTCCCAGCGCCATGGAGCTGTATTTGCCCACGTCTCCGCTGGTGTCAATCGGATAACGCAGCCAGGTTGTCCCGTTCCACTCAGCCAGCCTCAGGTCTTTGTTGGTGGCGTCATAGTAGCTGATCTTGGGGTAGCCGGTGCTTTTCGCCAAAGCCAGCGAAGAGAACTGTCCGACGTCTGCGCTCTCATCTACCACCTGGATCACCCACTGGGAACCGTTCCAGTATGCGTATTTCAACCGTTGATTGGTTTTATCGTATTAACTGACATGCGGGTTGCTGAGGGTATCGAAAGCCAGGGATGGGTAAAGCCCCACATCGCCGCTGGTATCAATCACATCGTAATACCAGACGCCGCCGACGTTGTTGGCGTAGCGCAGGTCGCCGGTGGTCGCGTCGTAATAGGCTATCTTGGGGTTGTTATAGAAATCGAGTTGGAGCGAGCTGTAAAGACCCACATCGCCGGCTTCGGCGACAATCTGAATAGGCCAGCTGGTCAGGCTGCGCGAGGCGAACTTGAGATCGTCCGTCGAGGTGTTGTAGTAGCTGATATATGGATCGCCAGCGTTGTTCAGGCGGAGCGAGGTGGACAACCCAACATCGCGAAAAGCGTCTATATCCCGCCCGCTCCAGGTAGATGTCTTGCGGTAAGCCTCGCGCAACATTGCCTTGTTCAGGTCCAGGTAGGCGATACGGGGCACATTGTCTTTATCTATGGCGAGGGAGGTAAATTTGCCCGCCTCGCCGTCGGTGGTGACGTTGGAGGTGCTCCATCCGCTGGAGCTTTTGCTGGCGTATTTGATGTTATTCGTGCTGAAGCTGTAATAGCTGATGCGCGGATTATCATCGTCGTCCAGGGCAATGGAGGTGTACCCGCCCACATTGCCGCTGCTATCTACCTTGGCGAGTTCCCACTCGCCGCTCTTCTTGTGGGCGTAAAGCAAGTCGCCGTTGATAGTGTCGTAGTAGCTGATGTGGGGTCTGTTGAGCGAATCGACCGCGATGGACGAATAGCCTCCCACCAGGCAGGGGTTGGTTTCGGAGCATTGCTGATCAACCGGTACCGTCTCCTTGTTCCAGCCCGAGCTGGAGAGATAAGCATACTTCAGGCGATCGTTCGATTCGTCGAAATAGCTGATGTGGGGTCTTTTATTGGAATCGACCGCAATCGAGGTGTACTTGCCTACTCTGCCCTTCGAGTCGACTACCGTGGTAACCCAGGTGCCGCTGGAATTGGTGGCGTATTTCAGGTCGCTGTTGACCGCATCGAAATAGCTGATGTGCACATAACCGGAGCTGTCCACGGCAATCGAATTGTATGTGCCAACCCCCTGAATAGCGTTTAGAGCAGAGGGGGCAAAAGCGTTGCTGGCGTCGGCTTCCAGGATGGGATGGAGCCAGTTCCAGCGGGGGCTCGACTCTACCAGGCTGGAGGTCATGTCGGTCAGCTCGGTTTCAGCCGCCGCCTGGGCAGCGGAGGAAGGGTTGTCAATCACGCCCACAACCCATTGCGTTCCGGTGTAGTATGCATACTTCAGGCTGCCATTATAAGAGTCGTAGTAGCTGATGTGGGGGTATTTGTTCTTGTCCAGGGCAAGAGAGGCGTACTCGCCCACGCCGAAGGCGCCATCCACGATGGTCGCAATCCAGTCGCTGCCGTCAAAGCGGGCGTAGTAGAGATGGTCGCCGCCGTAAGCGACATGGTTGTAACCCGCCGAATCAGAGCGGATGCTATGGTTGCCCATATTGAAGAACAAGCGCGGCGCGTCAACCCGCTGAATATCCCAAATCCAGGTCTGGTCGGCGGCGAAATCCTGTGCGGAAAGGTCCGAGTTGGGGAGCGGGGCGAGCGCGCCTGAGCCTGTGCTTGCCAACATTCCAGACATAACGAGCAGGGTCAGTAAGGTGAGGATAGTTCTGATAAAGATTGTCCTCGGTTGTTTCTGATACATATGCACTTCTCCTTATCTTTACTAAATAGCGGCGCGTGAACAGGACAGATGCGATGGCTGCCTGATATTCAGACGTATAATCTACCGGGAATGTTCCTTTTTATCAACCCGTTGCCATTTGGATTAGGCTATTCGGGTTGAGATTGCGTCGAATCATGTCCAGTTGCAACATGTTTCGTTATAATCTGATTCTGGGCTTCGTCCAATCATAACGCTGGGGCAGGCTGCATCTCCTGCCCGGTGAGACCGGTCAGGATCCTCGGTCGGCTTTTGGAACGCAACCTCATTTTATCAGTGATTTGTGAACATGGTGAGATAAATTCCTGGAGGTTTGGATTGTGGGTCTGATGGCGACACGTGGGAAGTATTGGCGATGCTTGTGCTCATCAAAGCCAACCTGAGGCGATAGCAGGCTGAATGGTGCCATCAAAGATAATCTCTAAGAGAACAGGATAAATCAATGGCTGGGTTGCTCGACATTGCCAACGCATGGAAGTTAGTGACTGAAATGGATTTGCGCCCGCTGCGCGAACAGGCGGAGCGAGGCGTTCGGATTTTCCTGGTTGGAAAGCCGGGCAGCGGGCGGCATGCGCTGGCAGCTCAGATGCGCAGAGACCCGGCGCGCCCGGGCGCTGAAATTGCCACACCGCTCCCCATCATTGGGCTTGAGAAAGGCGCCCAGATTGCTCATTCGGATTTAATCATCCTGGTGATGAATGCGCTGGATGGGGACGATAGCCTCGAACGGAATCTGGTACGTGAGTGGCTGGATGCTGGCAAACGGATATTGGTGGTAATTAACCAGGCAAACGCCAGCGCCTTAAGCCAGGAGAATCCTGATGCGCTGGCGC
>JBBIPD010000129.1:0-8111 GCA_037443025.1 Chloroflexota bacterium | reverse complement strand
GGAAGGTGTGATTCAGGGGGTGATTGATTTTTCTCCGCACGAAATTACCGATTATCTATATGGCGGCTTGATGCCGGCTCATCCCGATCGCCTTTCGGCTGCAGGGCAGATGGGCATCCCTCAAATCGTCGTCCCCGGGGGGACGGATATCCGTCTGTATGGGGTCGGCGCAGACCTCCCCGAGGAATTGCGCCAACGCCCGACCGTCCAGCACACGCCCACCCATACCCATGTGCGCACGAGCGCGGACGAGATGGCGGGTGTTGCCCACTTTATCGCCAGCCGCTTGAACGCGGCTCGAGGTCCACGGGCTGCCATTGTACCCTTGCGAGGTTTCAGCATGCTCAATCGCCAGGGAAGCCCCCTGTTCGACCCGGTCGCCAACCAGGCTTATTCCCAGACATTAAAGGCTAAGTTAAGCTCAGAAGTCAGGTATATCGAGGTGGATGCCCATATCAACGATGCTGAATTTGCCCGGGTTTGCGTCGAAACTTTTCTTGATTTGCGCTCCAAAGCCCAGGAGGTTCAACCATGATGCCCCGCCAAAGAGTGTTGACCGCGTTGGAACTCCGCCAGCCCGACCGGGTGCCGATTGATATCGGCGGCTCGTCGGTAAGCACGATCATCGGCTCGGCTTATGAGCGGCTGAGGTCGCTCTTAGGGATAGGCGGAGAGACCGAGTACATGAAGCGCAAATCGCGGAGCGCCATCCTGGATGAGGCAATCTCTCAGCGGCTGCATGCCGATACCCGTCCGTTGCTGATTGGCAACCCCGATGGCTGGAGCGACATCTACTTCTCAGACGGCTCTTTTCAAGACGAGTGGGGCGTCATCTGGCAGAAGCCCGAGGCTGGGCATTACAACCCGGTGGGTAATCCACTGCGGGATGCCACCCTGGCAGACCTGAAGCGCTACTCTGCGCCGGATCCGCTCAATTCGGGTCGCACCCGTGGGTTGAGAGAGCAAGCCCGTCGCCTGCGCGAAGAGACGCCTTACGCCATTGTCCTGAGCCTGCCGGTTGGGATAGTCCATCAGAGCCAATACTTGCGCGGTTATGAAAATTATCTGATGGACTTGATTTTGAACCCCGAATTCATCGAAGCTTTGATGGACCTCACTCTGGACTTCTGGTGCCGCTTAGCCGAAGCGGTGTTGCAGGAGGTGGGAGATTATGTGGACGTGGTCATGTTCGGGGATGATGTCGCCTTTGATGATCGCCTGATGGTGGACCCTGAGCGCTACCGGTGCATGATCAAACCCCGCCATCGGGAGATGGTGGCGACAATCAAGCGTAAGACCCCGGCAAAAGTCCTGTATCACTGTTGTGGCGCCGTCAAGAGTCTGATTCCCGATTTCATTGAAATCGGGGTTGATGCGCTAAATCCGGTGCAGGTATCTTCCAAAGGGATGGATACGGCGGAGTTGAAGGCGCTTTATGGGAGGGATATCTGCTTTTGGGGGAGCATAGACACCCGCCATGTGCTTCCCTTTGGCTCGCCAGAGGATGTGCGTCAGGAGGTGCGCCGCAGGATTCGAGACCTTGCGCCTGGCGGGGGGTTCGTGGTCGCCTCGGTGCATAACATCCAGGAAGATGTGCCTCCCGAAAACATCCTGGCGATGGCGGACGCAGCCTGGGAATTTGGACAGTATTGAGCAAGCGCTTTATTTGAGTCGTTTTCGCAGAGAATAGAAAATCGGGACAGACGCAATTTGCGCCGTCACCGAAAAGACAACCAGGGCGGGGATGGAAATATCATACAGGATGCCAATCAGAAGGCTGCCCAGGAACCAGAAAATCCCATAAGCGGTGTTGAAAACACCATAGGCGGTGCTGCGCCGTTCAGCGGGGACGATATTGCCGATGGCGGCGCGCATGATCGATTCCTGAGCGCCCATGCCCACGCCCCACAAAGCCATGCCCACCAATGCCAGGTTCAGGTTGCCCAAAAACACAAACGGGGCGAAAAATGATGAGATGAGGGCGACGAGCGTCATACTCACCAAGCCAATCCGGTCGAACAGACGCCCAAACACCAGGGCAGACAAAGCATCTACGCCCATGGCGACGGCGTAGAGAATGGGTATCAGGGTGGGGGAAACCGTGGCTGCTTTCTCGAAATGGTAGGCGATGAGGGGGAAATCGGCAAACCCGGCTGCAATGAGCGAGGCGCCGGCAATATACAACCAGAACAGGCGGGTGAAACCCTGTACCTGCAGGCTGGTCTGTTTGATTTCCAGGTCTCTGGGTCGCGGGTAGAGCAGGCGAGCCAGGGTGAGCACTCCCAAAGCCAACAGGGCGGGGATAAGCAGGACGGCGTAGCCGAACCGATACCCTTCGCGATTATTAAGAACTACGGCGACAATGAGAGGACCGATGATTGCCCCAATCTGGTCTAACGCCTCGTGTAGCCCAAACCCCCAGCCGCGCCCCATACGCTGAGTGGCATAGGAGAGCATGGCGTCCCGTGGGGGAACCCGGATGCCCTTCCCCAGACGTTCGAGAATCATCAGCATTATAGCAATTTGCCAGTTTCCGGCAAGCGCCAGGAGGGGGACGGCAATCAGGTTGACCGCGTAGCCTAAAAAAGTGATTGCCCAATACCGCCCGGTTTTATCGCTGATGACGCCGGAGACCAGGCGCAAAGAGTAGCCAATCAGCTCCCCCAGCCCCGAGACGACCCCGACCACAGCCCCGCTGGCGCCGAGGATTGCCAGGAATGGACCGTTGATGCTGCGCGCTCCTTCATAGGTCATATCGGCGAACAGGCTGACAATCCCTACCAGCACTACAAATTGGATTGCAGTTTTGGGTGAGACAACCTGATTCTTTTGGGGGATGCTTTGGGCGTCTTTCATCTTTGCTTCCGTCTGAGGGGTAATAAAAACCCTCTGTCTGGTGGGGTAATCACCAGCAGAGGCTTTAAGCAGGGGTAACGGCGGGTCTGGATTGGTCGGTGCAAGCCTCGTTGCTTGAGGGATTATACCGCTTAACCCGTGAGTTGCTTCGTGAAGGCTTGTTCTGCAAACAGCCCACCCCCATCAGCGACTTGCAGCGTAGCTGCGCTAAGTCCGTCCACAGGACATCAGCGGATAGGGAGGGATTCGAACCCTCGGTGGGTACAAGACCCACAACGGTTTTCGAGACCGCCCCGTTCAACCACTCCGGCACCTCTCCAAATAAACCTGTTCCATGCCCCTGTGCCTGATTTTGCCCCCTGTTGAGCGCACAGCGCATATCAGCACGCCGCATTATAGCTGATTCTGCTTTATATTTCCACCGTTGTATATAAATCGGGGAAATGCGTTTGGCTGATGCCAATATCTGCCAGCTTCTCCTGCAACGCCTGGGCGGCTATTCGTTCGCCATGCACCAGGTAAATATCCTTCACCGAACCTTTTACCGTTCTGGCGTATTCCACCAAAAAGGTTTGCCCGGCGTGCGCCGATAACCCACCGATCGTAGCCACCTCTGCCCTGCGCTCGTATGTTTCCCCAAATATGCGAACCTGTGTTTCGCGGTCCGCCAACCGCCGCCCCAACGTATGAGGCGCCTGCCAGGAGACAATCAGCACTGTATTGCGTGGGTTTTCGATATTGTTGCGCAGGTGGTGCAGAATGCGTCCCGTCTCCGCCATGCCAGAAGCCGAGATAATCACCATTGGATCCTGTCGGTCGTTGAGCGCCTTCGATTCTTCCACCGAGCGCACATACGTCAACAGGTCGAATCCAAGAGCAGATTTATGCTTGCCGTTGCGCACAAACTCCTTCGTCTCATCATCCATACACTCCGGGTGAGCGCGGTAAATATCGCTCGCGTTCGCAGCCAGCGGACTGTCCACGAAAACCGGGATGCGCGGCAGGTCGCCAGAATCGATCATCCTGTTCAGGTAATATACCAGTTCCTGAGTCCGCCCAACCGCAAACGCCGGGATAATGACCTTGCCTCCCCGCTTCACCGTCTGGCTGATCACCTCCCGCATCTCCTCATAAGCAGCCTCGGGCTCGCGGTGGGGTTTATCGCCATAGGTGCATTCCATAATCATGACGTCAGCTTTTTCCGGCAATACCGGATCCCGGAGCAATGGCAGATTCAACCGCCCGATGTCTCCAGAGAACCAAAGGCGCAACTTGCGACCATGCTCCTGGATATCCATAACCACCGCCGCTGAGCCGAGAATATGCCCGGCATCCACCAGATATGCCCTTACCCCCGGAATAGGCTCAAACGGTTTTTCATAATCCATCGGCGCAAAGTGTTGCGCAACCAATGCGGCATCCTCTAACGTATAAATCGGCTCAATCGGCGGTTCCCCACGCCGGTAGCGCTTTTTGTTGACATAGGCTGCATCCAGCTCCTGGATATGCCCTGAATCCATCAGCATGATGTTGCTCAGGTGACCCGTCGCCGGCGTGGTGTAGATGGGACCTCGATATCCGCTCTTCACCAGATTGGGCAGGTTGCCGCTGTGGTCAATATGGGCGTGCGACAGAATGACCGCATCTATCTTTTTCGGATCAAATGGAAAACTTAGATTGCGCTCGTAGGATTCCTGGCGGCGACCCTGGAAGAAACCGCAGTCGAGCAGCAATCTGCGCCCGTTAACCTGCACCACATGTTGAGAACCGGTCACTGTCTGAGCGGCGCCGTAAAAGGTAATCTTCATTGCCGAACTCTCTGATAAGAGTAAAGTCTGAACGTCTGTTTCCGGGCGCTATGCCGGGTGCAGATTTGAATGTCGCAAGGTATCCAAAATCTGACTGCCAAAATGCTGATATCGCCAGGGGACCTCGCTGAGCAAATTGAACAGCTCCTGTTCGCGGAGGGGGTTGCTCTCGGCGATGGCGTAGAGAAATTCGCGAGGCAAAACCACATCTGAGTTCACCCCCAACTTGCGGGCTGTGGTTTTTCGCCAGTTGCGTAAAGCTTCCAG
Organism: Chloroflexota bacterium; assembly: GCA_037443025.1. Classification (GTDB taxonomy): domain Bacteria; phylum Chloroflexota; class Anaerolineae; order Anaerolineales; family UBA4823; genus JAQBDA01. The sequence goes on along the minus strand of JBBIPD010000129.1, from coordinate 3,180 downwards.
TCTTTCCAGATAATCTTCGTTCGGGCGGCGGTTGCGCGGTGGGTAAATCGGTTCAGCCTGCAGTCCACGCTCCACAGCCGCCAGGAGGCCCTTGCCATGGCGGGAAATTTGCCCTGGGGTCATGCCCGGAATGGTGGAGAGGTCAGAAAGGTTTTTGGGGCAGCGGGCGGCAATCTCCAGCAGAGTCTTATCGCCAATTACCTTGAACAGCGGGCGGTTGAGCGCCTGGGCAGCTTGATCGCGATAGCGGCACAACTCTCGCAACACAGCCGCTTTCTGCGGGTGCAGATCGCTGGCGCCGGAAATCCGCCAGCAGTCATCCGGCTTGTTCTCCGGCATGCGCCCATTCAGATTGATCAGGCGGTTAAAGTCTTCAGCCGCCAGGGAATCCAGACCGCGGCTTTTGAGTTCGGCGTACATCCGGTGGCACAGCGGGATCAAGTAGTGCGTGTCCAACTGGGCGTAACTGAGCAGGTGGGGGGGCAGAGGACGTTGCCCCCAATTGGCGCGTTGATAGCGTTTATCCACAACGACGCCAAATTCTTTTTCGAGCAGGTTACCCAGACCGATGGCGTCTTGCCCCAAGATGCGGGCAGCCAGCATGGTGTCAAAAAGGTTGGCAAAATCGAAGCCGAAATCTCGCCGTAGACAAATCAGGTCGTATTCCGCGGCATGGAAAACTTTCTGAATCCTCGGATGGCTGAAAACCGGAGCGAGGGGAGACAGATCGTCAAGCCCCAACGGGTCCACAAGAAAATCCTGCCGGCTGGTGGAAAACTGAATCAGGCAAACCTGCTCCCGATAAGCATACAGGCTGTTGGATTCGGTGTCCACAGCGATGATGGCTTCTTGAAGCAGGCTATCTGCCAGACGTTGTAAGGCGGGCGTTCGGCTGATGAAGATGGGGTCGGGTAGGGCGGGACGGCTCATGGTCAGGCAATTATAGTCCATCCTGGTATGAAACCGGGGCGATCAGGCGCTTTTCGAACACAAGCGCGTCCTCCCCATCCTGGTAATAGCCCACCCAGGTGTCAATCAGGTGGTAGTTCAGGCGTTGATAGAGGCGGATGGCTGCGTGATTGGAGCGACGCACACTCAGGCGCACCCGCGCTACATCCAGGCGCGCCTCGCATTCCGTTAAGAGAGTGTTGCCGATTCCCCGCCGGCGGTATTCCGGCAACACTCCCAATGTGGCAATCCAGGCAATGTTTTCTTCTCGGCGCAAATCTCCGGCAATGAAGCCCACCATGCGCTCTTTGACCACAGCCTTGAGACGAATGATATTGCCCAGGGTCAGCACGCCCACCAGGTCCCAGAGAGGCCAGGCGTCAATGGGGAAGCACTCGTTTTCCAGACGACGCAGGGCGTTCAGGTCGCGCCAGCTTGCGGTCTGAATCACGATCTGGTTGCTCGTCGTGGAGGCAAGGGTGGTCTGCATGGGTAAGCGCCAATCCTGCCCGTTGCTTATTCTTCTTTCTTGCTCATCCCTTTAACGAAATCACCTAACATCCCGGTGAATTCCATAGGGAAGATATATTTTGTGGAAGGACTCATGCCAATAGCCTTCAAAGCCTCGAAGTACTGCAGAGTCATTGTCTTTTGGTCAATGGATTGGGCGACGGAGAAAATGCGTTCCAGCGCGTTGGCAAAACCTTCAGCGCGCAACAATTGGGCTTCACGTTCACCCTGGGCGCGCAGGATTGCCGACTGCTTTTCGCCTTCTGCGCGCAAAATCGCCGCCTGTTTTTCACCATCTGCCACATTGACCGCGGCTTCACGCGTCCCGGTGGATTCGGTGACCACAGCCCGGCGGATACGTTCAGCCGACATCTGCCGATTCATGGCGTCCTGGACTTCACGCGGCGGGATGATCTCGCGGATTTCGACGTTGGTCACCTTTACGCCCCAGCGTTCGGTCACTTCATCCAGGCGGGTGCGCAGCATGTTGTTGATATGCTCTCGTTCCGAGAGGACCTCGTCCAGCAGGATACCGCCGATGACCGCGCGCAGGGTTGTGGTTGCCATGCCCTGGGCTGCGGCTTCGAAGTTGCCCACCTGCAAGACGCTTTCGGTCGGATTGAGCACTTTATAGTACCAGAGGAAATCAATCGAAATGGGAGCGTTATCCTTGGTGATGGAGGTTTGGTGTGGGATTTCGCGCACCTGCTCCCGCAAATCCACTTTGACTGCCCGGTCTATCACCGGGATGAGGAAGACCACGCCGGGTCCCTTGGCGCCAATGCTTCTGCCCAGGCGAAAGACCACCAGGCGCTGATATTCTGGCACAATTCGAATCGCGCTGGAGATTAACACCAGAGCAAATAAGATCACTGCGCCTACCAAACATAATGCGGTCAATTGAATGCCACCCATGACTTTTCTCCTGTCTTTTAAGAATAGATTGCCAATGGCTAAAACATTTCACGCCCTGGCTTGATACGATTTATCCGCCTTCGCCAGAGACCCCTTGATCTTGATTCTCGATGGCTTCCACTTCGAGTACAAATCCCTGGCGACCGGTCACGCGCACCCGGCTGTGCTTGGGTATGGGCTTCTGGCTGCGGGCAGTCCATAATTCACCGGCAATCTGAACCGACCCCCCTTCGTGAATCATGGTTTTGGCTTCGCCATCTTCCCCAATCAAGGCATCCAGATCATGCGTGGGTCGCATAAATTCTGTCTCGACCACTTTTCGAGTCACCAACCATACAAAACCGACCAATAACAAAGAGACAATTACAAATAGCAGGGGATCAATGGCTGATTGCCACCATTGTTCGGTCTCGAAGAGAAACCAGGAGCCAATCACCAATATCGCCAGCGACAAAAGAAGGAACAGGCGGTTGCCCTTTTTGCGCACTGCCACAATGTAAGGGATAATCCCCAGCAGAATTAACGCCAATGCCCAAATGTTGATGGGCAGGTTGTAAAGCTCCCAACCAGCCAGTAATAATAAAAATAGCGCGGCGATTTCCAAAATTCCCGTGCCGGGGTTCAATATCGCCAGGGCTGCCAGGAGAAAACCAAGCACCAATAAGACATAGGCAATGTTGGGATTGATGAGGACATCTTCCATAGTTTACAGTCCAGAAGAAGGGACCAGCGCGACGGGATGTTGAGACCGTTTCACAAATTTATTATACCCTACTCTCTATTCGGCAGTGATTCGGGCAGAGGGAA
>JBBIPD010000128.1:0-8116 GCA_037443025.1 Chloroflexota bacterium | reverse complement strand
AAACGTATGGCCCTCCGGAAGCAGTTATTGGTAAGGTCTGAAATTTGCCCGAGCAGCGCCAGAATCGATGGTGATCATCCTTCCACCTCCTGAGGTGTTTCGGGACGCCCTGCGGGCAAATAGATTCCGATAATGCGATTCTGGGGACGCAAATACACCTGGGCTACACGCTGGACATCCTCAGGGGTAACCGCCGCCAGGTTATCCAAGTAATTCACAAACCAATCATAGGTGGCAAACATTTCCGAAAAACCAAGCCAGAAGGCTTGATTGGTGATACTCTCGCTCCCGTACGCAAACAGCGCCCGGGCTTGTTTGACCGCACGCTTCAGCTCATCCATTGGCGGAGGGGTGTCTTGCAGCCGGTGAATCTCATCATCCAGAACTTCAAGCACCTTTTCCGTCCGGCGCTCCGGGCGGGGGATAATCGTGAAAGTGTGCAAAAACGGATCAATGGTAGCCTGCAACCCCCCAAACACGCTGACCGCCAGCTCCCCTTCCACCAGAGCCCGGTACAGTCGGGATGTCTTGTTAGATATGCCGCCTCCGAACATATTCAAATTGCTGGGACCGGTGAGCAGGCTATCCATCACTGTCAGCGGGAAAAAATCGGGGTGAACTGCTGGAGGCGTATGATGGGTGACCTGGATATAGGCGGTCTCGCCCGGACCCTCCACAATGACCCTCCGCTCACCCGATTGGGGCGGCTCAGATCCCGGTTGCCAACCGACCGCTGAGCCAGCAGGGATTGGCTCATAGAGCCCGCGGATGCGCGCCAACATCGCTTCTGTATCAAAATCCCCGGCGACAGCCAGCACAGCGTTATTGGGCACATAATATGTGCGGTAGTGCCGATACAGGTCATCGCGTTGGATTCGCTCCAAGTCTGCCAGGTCACCGATGATTTCATGATGGTAGGAATGGACCCGAAAAGCAACCGCTTGAATCTCTTCGCCCAGGCGAAACAGGGGTTCGTTCTCGTGACCCTGCCGCTCGGAGATGATCACCGTGCGCTCCGAAGCCACCTCTTCCTCGTCAAAGTTACAATTGATCATGCGATCCGCTTCCAGGCGCAGAGCAAGATCTATCTTATCCGCAGGCATCGTCTCAAAAAAGGTGGTCCAATCCAGGTAGGTGAAAGCATTCCAATAGCCCCCATCCCGCGAAATGGCTTTATCCAACATGGCGCGTGGGAATTGGGGCGTGCCTTTGAAAAGCATGTGCTCCACCCAATGCGAGATTCCCGTGTTACCCGCCGCCTCGTTGCGAGACCCGACCCGATACCAAACCCAATGGCTGATGATCGGGGCAGAATGAATCTCCTTGATCATCACCTGCAAGCCGTTGGAAAGAGATTCTTTCCTGACCGGCAAGCTCAGCCCTGATGAACCATCTGTGATTGAATGCTCGGACAAAATGTTTGCTACCTCCCGTTTTAAACGATAATCCCTGCCGCTCTGAAACAAAAGTTGGTCTCCCATTGCCGATGTTGAATCGGGTAAATTTGTCTAATTATAACGGAAGGACTCTACAAATTAGCCTGAATGATGGAGCTTTTTTATTGCCCGATTTTGGAAAAAATGAGATACTCTTGTGGGAAAGCCGCCATCCGGTCATTCCAAATCGAATTAATTATCCGATTAATTTGTGCCAAAAGGCACTTGTATAAACCTATCCGCTCTACTATAATGATTAAAATCAGCCAGGAAAAGCATCCTTCATAGAGCTAAGGAGGTTGAATTGAGCACCGAAGAGCAGAAACAACAAACCGTCGTCGTTATCGGAGCCGGTCCAGCAGGTTTGTTCGCAGCGCGGGAAATGGCAAACGCGGGGGTCCATGTCATTGTGCTGAATCGGGATATCAAGCCAGGCGGTTTAGCCGAATATGGCATTTATCCAACCAAATATAAGATGAAGGAAGGATTGCGTAAGCAGTTCAGACAGATTCTACAGATGCCCAACCTCGATTATTACGGCAATGTAAGCGTGGGTTTGAAGGGCGATTTATCCCTTTCAGACTTACAAAATATGGGGTTCAAGGCAATTCTGGTCGCTGCCGGCGCGCAAGGGACGAAATGGCTCGGTCTGCCCGGCGAGGACATTCCCAAAGGCGTGTATCACGCCAAGGACATCGTCTATCACTACAACAAACTGCCTCCCTTCAGCCACCGCACATATTACATCGGTCGCAAAGTCGCCCTGGTGGGAGTGGGGAACGTCATGTTGGACATAGCCCGTTGGCTGATTCGCACCGTAAAAGTGGACGAAGTCACAGCCGTGGCGCGGCGCGGTCCGGCAGAAGTGAAATTCGACAAAAAAGAGATGGAATACGTCATCGCCAACCTCGACCTGCAAGCCCTGGATGAGGAATTGAAGCGCGTGACTCCGGCGATGGAGGCGGTCGGTCAGGATCCCAACGAGGCTCGCGAGTACATTCACTCGGCGCTGCCCAAAGCCTTAGAGCCGGTCTCGCATACTCGCTTTCGCCTGCAGTTTCTCTCCTCGCCAACCCAAATCCTGGGCAATGCCGAGGGACAGGTATGCGGACTTGAAATCGAAGAGACCATCCTGGTGCGGACAAACGGGGACACCAAAGCCCGCGGCACGGGCGTCAAACGGGTGATGGACGTGGATACGGTGATTTTCGCCATCGGCGACCGGGTTGATGAGAACTTCGGCTTGCCGGTTCAATGGAACGCGTTCGTCAAAAATCCGAATCCCATCTACCCGGTGGATGGCATCTCCTATGAGGCTTTTGACCCGGAGGCGAATAAACCCATCGAAGGTATCTTCGTCGCTGGCTGGTCACGCGAGGCAAGCAGCGGTTTGGTGGGCGTGGCTCGCAAAGATGGCGAGCGGGGCGCACGAGCTGTGTTGCAATATCTGGAGACGGTTCACATCCCCCCGGAGGCTGCCAACGCCCTGAAACAGCGCCTGGCTCAACTCGGCAAGCCGGTGGTCACCAAGGATGACATTGCCCGCCTGGAGGAAGCTGAGCGCGCCGAAGCTGAGCGTCAGGGGTTGGAAGAATTTAAGTTCGCCAAAAATGAGGAGATGCTGGAAGCGATGGGGTTAGGCGTACCTCAGCAAACCTGAAATCGAACACGCCAATCCATTCTCCACTTGCGCCAGCGAAAACCAACGATAAACCATCCTGGGGCTATTCTGCGGGGTACTCCACCAGGGATAGCCCCATATTTATCCAATTCTTAGCCGCGCAGGATATAGGCTATCTCCTGCCGATTGAGCGATAGGGGATAATCAGGATAAATCCGAGAGCGATGACCGCTTCGCTGATCATAAAGCCCACAGCCTGCCAAGGACCAAAATAAGGGATGTTAGGCAGTTTCTGGCTGCCGAACCCGAAGATATCCGCCATAGATGTTGCCACAGCAACCACATAACCGGTCGCTACCAGGCGCAAGCCGATGTCTGCGGCGATGGTCTTTTGCGCGCCATTCCATAAGGCGTTCAACCCGATATAACCCCCAATACACATGAACGCCAGCCCCACTAAAAAGGTGGCAATCTGTAAAAATCCGGTCACAGGGCTGCGATCCAGACCGAAGATGCCCGGATCCACCCCCAGTAAATAAATCACAAAACCAAGGATGGTTATCAGCAGCCCCAGGCGAATGCGTAAATGTCCATTCGAGCCGTTTTTTTCCATCACATCCATCACTCTTGAGGCAACGACTGGCGCAGCAGACTCAACCAGTTGCCGCCCATTATCGCCTCAATATCATCCTCAGAATAACTGCGAGCCTTCAGGATTTCACCGATTTTCTGCAAATCGGCGACTGTGTTGATCTCTCGCGGCGTAGATTGCAATCCAAAACCGCCGTCAAAATCGCTGCCCAAACCCACATGACGGGCGTCGCCAGCCATCTGGCAAATGTGGTCAATATGAGCCGCCAGGCGCTCCAGCGATACCAGCTCGCGCGGCTCGCCCCGCCTCCATCCTGCAACCAGAAACGAGTTTAAGGGAGAGAGACCCAAGACAGCCTCTCGCTCCAGTAACCCTTGAATGGCGCGGTCGGATAGATGGCGGTTGCTATCGTCCCCGCGCAATAATGAGCGGACATTGGCGTGAGTCGACACCACTCGTCCCGGATAGAAATCGAGCGCCTGCATGAGAGCCTTTTCATCCATGTGAGAGACATCCAGGATAAGCCCCAGGTCTGCCATGGCTTCCAGGAGGGCGTACCCCTCCCTGGTGAGCGGACCCGGCTCATGGGTCCCTCCGCAAAAGCGCGTCCCTGCCCACGCCGGTCCAATCAGACGCACTCCGGATTCCCACCACTCCTCCAGCTCTAATGGCTCGCCTACCCCTTCCGCCCCTTCCATTAACATCACCAGCCCTACGGGATGACCGGGTTTTGAAGGCAACCCGGGCTCGCTCTGGTTGTCTTCACCGTTATCGAGGGGTAAATCCAACTCCCGCCGCCCCCAATTTTCCAGCAGATTCTCGAGATCTTTACGATTCTGAATCAGAACAAACTTCTCAGGGTGCTTATCCACCAAGCGATGATAGACATCCACCTGAGCCCGATACAGGGCGCGGGCTTGACGCGCATCGCGGTAATAGACGGTCTCCCATGCCTCCCGGCGATGCGCCGGGGTGACAAACAGGGCAGAGAAAACCACTCCAATCCGCCCATGCTGATATTCCCGCCAACCCAGGAGAGCGTCCCCATTGCGCAACGGGGCTTCAGTGCCGTATTCCCTGCGCCGGATATCCAACGCGGATCGGGTATAATCTCGCCCGAAGGTGAGAATGTTCCAGGCAAGGTCCTGGTGGGCGTCAACAATCAATGCCGTTGTCATCTGAGGCGTGATTTAATCCTTCGGTCATGATGAAATCGGCGATCTGGCGGTCAATCTTCCCCATGGGGAAGTCAGGCAGCTCTTCTGGAGCCACCCACCGCAAATCTTGCGCCTGAATCGGGCGCGGCTGGCTGCCGTTGCTCAGCTTGCAAGAAAACGCGTGCAGCGTGACTTTGAAGTGGGAGTAGGCATGCTGATACACGCCGATCATATCCACCACCTGCACCTCCACGCCCAATTCTTCGTCAATCTCGCGTTGCAAGCAAGATACCAGGTCTTCGCCGTCTTGCAGCTTACCACCCGGGAATTCCCAAAGACCGCCTAACAGACCCTCGAGCGGTCGCTGAGCAAGCAGCACTCGCCCGCCGCGCCAGATGACCGCCGCAGTGACCGTGTAATGGGGAAGCCTGGCGCGTCTGGTTAAGACCGGGCGTTCAGCCTGGACACCCAGGGCGTAAGCCTGACACATATCCCTCAGAGGACACGCCTCGCAGGACGGCGAACGCGGGGTGCAGACTGTTGCGCCCAGATCCATCAACGCCTGATTGTATTCGCCAGCCCGTCCAGGCGGAAGATGCTCGGCTGCCAGCCCCCACAGACGTCTCTCTCCGCTGGGGGAGCGGGCTGACTCCTGCACATTGAAAACCCGCGCCAGCACCCGACGGACATTGCCGTCCAAAGCCGGCTCGTCCAAGCCAAAAGCGATCGAGGCGATAGCCCCGGCGGTATAACGCCCAACTCCCGGGAGTTTGCGCAATTGAGCGACATCCCGGGGAATCTGACCGGAATAACGAGCGCTGATCACCTGCGCCGCTTGATGCAGGTGGCGCGCCCGACTGTAATAGCCCAACCCCTCCCAGACAGCAAGCACCTCCTGCAAAGACGCCTTGGAGAGGCTCTCGATATCTGGAAAGCGCTCCATCCAGCGATTGAAATACGGCAGTACCGCCTCGACCTGGGTCTGTTGGAGCATCACTTCTGAAACCCACACCCGATAGGGATCAGGATGCTCGCGCCAGGGAAGGCGGCGAGCATGGGTTGCATACCACTTCAGTAACCGCTCAGCCAGAGGTGATATCACGGGTCAAATTCGGGAAGATAATAAATCGAGGCGGAAATAGAATCCAGGCATACCAGGCTCATAAGCTTGTTGACCCGGGTTACATCTGGAATCCCGAGCGCGCCTGGACGATTTTATACTTGAAGTCTTCCACGTAATCTAAAAGCTGGCGGGTCAGATCGTTCCACTCGGATGTGTTGAGTATCCTCTGCAGGGCTGCCATGTTGCTGGTTTGAGCAGAAGCCATAATCTGCGGCTGGTCTCCGTACATCGTGAACCAGGCGTCGCTTGGTTCCAAGCCCAGGCGTTGGATACCCGGTATCCAGTCCCGCACCACAAATTCAAAATACTCTTGTTCCCTACCAGGCAAGATATCCCATGTCATCAGCAATTTTACAGCCATGATGGCAACTCCCTAGGATGATTTGGCGTAATTCAACACCACCACCCTGGTCTCGTCAGGTACGGAGGTGCGCGTGATCTTTAGCGAATCGACAGGGGTAATTTCGTTCAACCCCATCTCCTTCAAGAACTTGCTCAAGGGCGCCAGTTTGACCAGACTGGCTGGCGTTTGGTAATGCATCGGAATGACAATGCCAGGCTCAATCAGGCTGACGACTTCCGCTGCTTTCGAGGCGTTCAAACCGCCTCCCCCTCCAACCGGCACCAGGGCAATATTGACCGTGCCGAGGGCTTCGATCTCCGTCTGGCTTGGAACCCGGCGAATATCGCCCAGGTGCGCCACTGTAACTCCATCATAGTCGAACACATACAGGGTATTTCGGGGATCGTCCGGGCTACGCTTCCCATGACCATTGGTCTGCACGCCCGTGATAAAGACGCCCCCAATCTCATATTCACCCGGACCGGTGAGCACATGGGTCTTCCCTTTGACTGCCGCTGCGTAGTCGTGCCCAGGGGCGGCATGGCTGATGGTAACGATATCAGCCCTCAGTTTAAGGCTATCATAGCCGATGACCCGATGGTCATAAGGATCGGTCACCACCGTTGCCATGCCCCGCTCAGTCAACCTGAAGCAGGAATGCCCATACCAGATAATTTCCATACCACCTCCATAAACTGGCATCATTATACATCATCCCTGAAAACATCTCCATACCCCGCAGAGCTTGAACGTTCGTCCTCAGCCAGGAGCAATACCCAACCTCATCCGATCGGCGAGCAGGTTCGGTTAAGGTGGTATGATTTTAAACACAGTAATGATGAGCGAATCCTGGCAACTCACACCTGTTTTCACCCCCGGAACCGGTTCGGTGCAGGAGGAAGGGGGCGTTTGGCGGCTGCAGATTTCATCCGGACCAGCCGGTCGCTACCGCCTGGCGCAGTTAGAGGACTACACCGGCAAGCCTCGCAGCGGGTTTCCCTGGCGTCCCCCTTGTAGCCTGGAGATTTGCGCCCGCGCTTCAAGCGCTGATCCCCTCCCAGGCACCTGGGGATTCGGATTCTGGAACGATCCTTTCAGCCTGTCCCTCGGGCTGAAGGGCGGCACGCGTCGCTTCCCAGCCCTACCCAATGCAGCCTGGTACTTTTTCGCCTCCCCCCCGAATTATCTGTCTTTTCGGGATGATCTTCCCGCGCAGGGCGGGCTTGCAGCCACATTTCTATCCCGCAATTTGCCATCCCCGCTTCTGGCGCTTGGCGGGGTATCGCTGCCTTTACTGGTCTTTCCACCCCTGGGGCGGGCTTTCCGCCATCTCGCCCGGCGCATTATCGAACAGGATGCTGTTCAGTTGCAGGTCAATCCAGCAGAATACCACCTCTATCGTATTGATTGGCTGACGGATGCGGTCAAGTTTCACCTGGATGGAGAAACCATCCTTCACACCCGGGTTGTCCCCAACGGACCCCTGGGGTTGGTGCTTTGGATTGACAATCAATACGCGGCATTAGCGCCAGATGGGCGTTTTCGAGCCGGCACCCTTGCCAATCCGAACAGCGCCTGGATCGAGATAGCCCGCATCTCGTTGGAATCGGGCAGGTGATGTCGTGCTTGACAATCCCCCTACATATAGGTAAAATAACTGGCGCATAGGGAAAAGAACGTATCGGCCGAGATAGCTCAGTTGGTAGAGCACGCGACTGAAAATCGCGGTGTCGCCAGTTCGATTCTGGCTCTCGGCACTCTCGGCTGAAGTTGAACCGACTTTTTACCGGCGGGCATGGTTCAGTTGGTAGAACGTCTCCTTGCCAAGGAGAAGGTCACGGGTT
>JBBIPD010000127.1:3153-8129 GCA_037443025.1 Chloroflexota bacterium | reverse complement strand
CCTGACGCCCCTGCACCAAAATCCGGCGCATTTTCTCTCGGTCATCGGCTCCGGCGAACAGTCGTGGTTTGGGCATCATGCCACCGCCTTTGATTGATCTGTCTGCATTCCTGACAAAGGTCGTCGTTCCATCTTTGATCACATCAATCCTCCAATGACTGGGTAGTCAAATCCATCCCAGGGCGCAACTCCTTCTCGTAAATACTGTGCTGGAAGCGAGGATCGGAGCGCATCCCGGCTTTTGTATAGAGGCGCAAGGCGCCGGTCAGGTTTTGAGCATCCACGCCCAGCCCAACCCGGGTGATCCCGCGCCGGTAGAACTCACCAAACGAATGTTCGAGCAGTGCCAGACCTAATCCCTGCCGTCGCCAGGGACGGCGTACGCCCAGGGTGTTCACCCAGCCCATGTCCGGGTCGTCAAACGAACTTGACCGGCACAGGGATATGCCTGCAATCTGATCATCTGCCAACGCCAGGAACCATAGAGATGCGTCAAAGCGATCATCGTTCTGGATACGATGCATCCAGCGCTGGTAATCCTCTTCAAAGGGGGTCTCGACATGCCCCCAGTGATCCTTGAACGCATCCCGCACCGCCTGTAAAACCCAAGCTTCTTCCCCTGTACGCATGGTGCGAACATTAATTCCATCTGGAAAATTCGGCGCGGCGGGAGGCGCGTCCAGGTCTATGACCATCCGCAACGAATGTCGGATCAATCTGAAGCCATGAGCGACAAACAAGGGGTCGGCGTTGGTGATGATGCTGGGGACGAAAGCCTGCAGAACAACCCGAGCGCCCGGCGGCGATTTCTCCAGCGAGCGCAGGGCGCGCTGCTCTGCCCAGGCAAGCAGGTGGCTGCCAACGCCTTTGCCCTCATACGCCGGGTGGACGCGTCCCCAAATCACGAAACGAATATGGGGTTCAATCAGGTCCCAGAACTCATAGATGCCCGCCACCTGCCCATCCGGCGCGAATACCAGGCGGGTGTCCGTTTCCGGGTTGAATGCAGGCAACTCCCACTCGATTTTATAATCGTTGAGGTTGTACTTGTCTGCGCCGATTAAATCTCTGGTAGCAGCGTTGATTGTCTCAATGACGGAGTCCAAATCGTCCATCCTGGCTGCTCTTGAGAGATAACCGGCAGGCAGGGTATTGGTCAAATCGAAATCTTTCTTAACGTTAACGGTAGCCATTGTGTCACTCCTTTGTCTTTCAGTCTAAGCTCATCAACCGATTTTCCGAATAAAAAAGCCACGGTGAACCCGTGGCTCAAGGAGATTCCTTGGAGAAAATAAAACAGCCACGGGAGGAGCGCACCCGTGGCTGATAATCGCAAAAGGTCAGATCAAACGATCAACAGGCGCACTCCGGCAAGGCATATCCCTGACCACCGCTGACGGCGGTGCAGAGGCTGCTTTGAATGAGAAATAGCTTATATGCCATGTAGCGCCAGATCCTTTCTTTACGGAGTTTATATCGTGGTGGCAGTTTACCACGCCAGGTTGAGGTGTGTCAAGGTTATTGCTAAAACCCGAAAGTCGGTCAGTCTTCAGCAGAAAATAACCACTCCTGGTAGTAATCGTCCAGTTGGCGTCCGGTTACCCTTTCAAAAGTATCCAGCAAGCCAGAGGTCTCTGCCACTTGAAATTGATACTGCTGATAGTAATCCTGTAAAGCGTCAAAAAACGCCCTATCCCCTATCTCCTCGCGCAGCTCCATGAAAAACAACGCGCCTTTGGTATATACCACCGTGCCATAGACGCCGGGTTCGCCCAGACTTTCGAAATACGCCAGGCTACGGGTAACCTGCTCATCCATACCCTCCCGCCGCAGCGCATCCACACGCCACTCCAGGTAATCTTTGAATCCCTGGTATTCAGCCTGCCCCAGGGCTTCTTGATAATAAAGCCCGGAAGAGAAGGTCGCCAAAGCCTCGTCCAGCCAGGGGGCATCGAAGACATCATTGCCCACCACGTTGTACCACCATTGATGGGCGGTTTCGTGCGAAGTGGCAATTGCGAAGGAATCCTGAGCAGGGTTATCGTACAAGACAGAAGCCACCAGGAAGACGCCCGGATACTCAACCCCCAGGGCATTCTGCATAGGCGCTTCAACGACATCCATTTCGATGTAAGGATATAAGCCAAAGCGCCGGTTATAGATATCAAGCGCCGATGCCGCCACCGATAACGCTGCTTTACCAGCCTCAGCATGGTCTGGCAGGTAATACGAATTGACCTGCGTCCTGCCTACGCTCTGACTGGTAACCTTAAAATTTGGACTCATGATGAGGTAGAAATCCCGCGCTGGTCCGCTGATAAACCGCCAATGGGCGGTATTGCCGCTGACCTCCTGAGAAATCAGGCTACCTGTGGCGACCACCACCAAGTCACTCTCTGTTGTCAGCCGGACGTCGTAAAAGGCTACATCGCTATAAACCGAATCACCCAGCGCGGAAACCGGGTCGAGATTCCAACCATCCTGATCATAAACCGCCAGGATGGGGTACCAGCCCGACATGGATAACACGCCCTGGTGGAAGGTGTAGATGCCGTAACCCTGGGGGTTTGCTGGGTCGCCAAAGCCTTCAGCCACCCGACCCTGAAACTCCATCTCAATCAAAGCTTTCTGGCGTATCTCCAGCGGCGCAGGGAGCTCGACCGTCAACACTGTGTTTGAGACCGATAGAGCAGTCTCCACCGGGAAGCCATCCACGGAAACAGCGCTCACCTCGAGCATGCCCTCCCCATAGCTCTTATGAGCATTGGGGTAGAGGCGAAAATTCAGGCTGTCCAATGGGACCTCTTCCTGGTTGGTATAGGTGATTTGAGCTGAGCCGTGAAATGTGTGGCTCTCATAATCAATGTCAACCTTGAGGCTGTAATGGGTGGCGTTGGCGAGTCCACGGATATTATCCTGCGCCTGCGGCAATAATGCCCGATTCTGGATCAGGATGGGGTTTTCAGTTTGAGTTGGCGGAGCGGGCGTCGTCAGCCGGGGCGCAGGCGAATATGGAGCCTGACCGGGTGGAGGGGTTGATTGGAACACAGCCGTCATGGTGGGGGAAGGGTTCAGTCCCCTGGAGCAGGCAACACTCAGGCAAAGAGCCAGGAGGACGAGGAGTAATTTGATTTTAGGGTTTGGGAACATCTGGGGGATTTTCTCAGGGCATTTTCTGAAGGGTATAGGTGTCCACAACCACCCCCCGGCGGGTGATGAACTTGAACGTGAGCTGCCTTGAGTCGGCTTCGACCAACATCGCGCCGTAATCCTCATTAAAACGCACCTGACTGCCATCAAGCACGTTATTGAAGCGATATATTGCCCCGCCCCCCAAGCCATTGACAAAATAGGGGAAACCGTCAATCAGGAGGCGCTCATAGGTGTGGTCATGTCCGGAAAGCACCACATCTGCCCCCCACTCGGGGTACGACCAGCGGGTCCACTCCACCGAACCGTGCAAACCCGATGAATACGGCGGGTGATGCATATAGACGATTTTCCAGGCGGCGGTCGAGGTCGCCAGTTTATCTTTCAACCAGGCAGCCTGAATCGAGCCGCTGCCCACCCCATCCGGCTCGCGCGAGTCGCTATCCAGAGCAAAAAAGTGCAACGGACCCCAGACGAAATCATAATAACGTTCGTTCCCAGGGAGAGTGAAGTAATCCAGGTAGGGTTGAGCGCCAGACGAATTCCAATCATGATTACCCAAAGTGGGGAAGAAACGGTTCTGGTCAGCGCCTTCACCGTAACCTCCCTGGTAAGGGAAAATATAAGCGTGGTAAAACTGTCCGATATTGGCGTCAATGGTGCTGGCAGCGCCATCCGGGTAATTGTTATCACCCAGGGTGATAATGAAATCGGGTTGCCAGGAGTGGACCAGGGCAGCAACATCCGCCTCGGGTTTGCCGCCCCCGCCGTAGTCGCCAATTACCGCAAATCTGATTAACGATTCCTGGGTTGGGGTATTGCTGACTATCGTCGGGGTTGGGGCGGGGGTTAAGGTGGTCTTCTGGATGATCAAAGGCAAAACGACCGGGGTGCCTGCCACTGTGGCAACAGGGGTGGCAACGGGCAACTCCACGGCGACAGTCGCCCGGGCGGTTTGCGTGGCTGCCAGGTCCGAGGGTCGGGTGGTGGGACCACACGCCGTCAGGAATGCCACAGCGAGACATATCAAGACAAACAGGCGGCGCGTTACAGGCTTGGACAAAATGACCGGGAGAGCCATTCACTGATCTCCATCAACACAACCAACGAAACACTGCTATTGGGTGGGGGTCAGGCGGTATATCCCGCCGGAATAATCCACCAGATACACCTCGCCGGATTCATCCACGCCAAATGAAGTGATGGTAGCGCCGGTTTCAAAAAGCAAGCCGTTAAGCCAGACGCCAAGCGGGTTGCGCGTCAAACCCCACACTTTTCCCGAACAATAATCGCCATACAGGTACACACCCTGCCACGCCGGCATCCTTGTTCCGCGATACACCTCCCCGCCAGTCACCGAACAACCCTGATTATGACTGTACTCTGCAACCGGGTCTATCAGATTGAGACCGGCAGGAGGGGAGCCCTGGTAGGGATGGGCGCCTTCACGGTAATTCCAACCGAAGTTTGCCCCTGCAGGGCTGCCTGCCGCCAGGAAATTGATCTCCTCCCAGGCGTTTTGACCAACATCGGCGATATACAGGTCCCAAGTCAGGGGGTCAAAAGCTATCCGCCACGGGTTGCGCAATCCATACGCCCATATCTCATTCAAACCTCCCCCATTGACGAAGGGATTATCGAACGGTATGGCATAGGGGTCGGCGGCGTCCACATCAATCCGCAATATCTTGCCCAGGAGGGTTGAGGTGGATTGCCCATTGCCCTGGGGGTCGCCGCCCGAGCCGCCATCGCCCAGACCAAGGTACAAATAGCCATCTGGACCAAAAACGACCGCACCGCCGTTATGATTGGGATAGGGTTGCCGG
>JBBIPD010000127.1:0-3106 GCA_037443025.1 Chloroflexota bacterium | reverse complement strand
GAAACGGGCAATGACCGTGTTGCCATCCCGATCGGTATAGTTGACAAAGAATCGACCATTATCTGCGTAGCGTGGATGGAAAGCCAGACCCAGCAAACCCCGCTCGCCGCAACAGCCTACCTGTCTGGAGATATCCAAAAACGGCTCGGTTAGTAAAATGCCATCCTTTAGAATACGGATAAACCCCGCTTGCTCCAGGATGAACAACCTGCCGGAACCATCCCCGGCGTGGGCAATACCGACCGGCGCGTTCAAACCATCGGCGACCAATTGCCAGGCGGCGCTTTGGGCTGGGGGTAGAGAAGTGGCGGTATTCGCCTGGACAGTGGGCGTTTGAGCAGGGGTTTGGACTGCCTGGGGCGAGGGAGGGAGAGTTGCGCTTGGAAGCGGCGCATTCAGCGACTCGGTGGTCGGCGAAAGCTCTGCAGGAAGCTGGGTGGGCGAAACCACGGGGATGATCCTGGTTGGCGTAGGCGGGGAGGAGAAATCCAGTCCTGTCTGACACGCCGCCAGGATCAGGGCAAATAGCGCCAGGCTGAGTAGTCGGCGCGCGGATTTCATTCTTCTATCCGGTATTCGGCGTCAATAATCTCCTCCTCGTCTGGCGGCTCGCGCCATTCACTGGATACCACGCCGCTTAAATCTTCGAGATGCTCTTTCACAACATCCGGCGGGCACAATTCCACGAAAGCGTAGGTGCCCAACCAAATGACCATCGCATCATCAATCGGACCGGGAAGGATATCGGGGACTAAAAAATAAGCCAGCGATCCAATGGGTAAGAGTTTAATCAGCGGGCTGACGCGTTTATCAGCCAGCAGACGGAAAATCAACTTGAAGCGGATGGTCAAATCCTGAAAAAAGCCGCCGCTTTTTGGGGTCGAAATCGCACGCTTGTTTTGTTCAGACATCACTACCTCCAATTGGAGGCATTATACTACATCGCCCATGCCCGTCATGCGCGGTGGGCAACGCAAAACAGGGACGAGTGGCATCGTCCCTTGAAGAAGGCTCGAGGAGTAAATAGACTATGCAGCCTGGGCTTTGTTCACCACTGCGCTAAAGGCTTTCGGATCACGCACAGCCAGGTCTGCCAGCATTTTGCGGTTGAGCGAAATGCCAGAGGCTTTCATGGCGTGAATCAGACGGCTGTAGGTGGTGCCATTTTGCCGGGCAGCGGCGTTAATGCGGGCGATCCACAGGCGGCGCAAATCTCTTTTGCGCACCCGTCGGTCGCGATAGGCATACCAAAGGCTCTTCAACATGGCTTCATTGGCGCGCCGGAATAGCCGCGAGCGAGTGCCAAATTGACCTTTGGTCATCTTCAGGATTTTCTTGTGGTGCTGACGACGGTAAGGACCGGTCTTAACACGTGCCATTTTTCTCTCTCCTGCAAACCACTGGGCGCCGGCAGGAAAACCTCCTGCCTGTTGCTTGCACCCAACAGCTGCAATAATAGGGTTGGTTAATAAAAGATATCTCCCAAAAGGATGGAAGCTTAATCAATATAGGGTGCAAGCCGTTTAACCCGCTTGACAATCCCACGACCCTTCACAGGAATCATCTCATCGAACAGGCGTTTGGTGCGCTTCGAGGTGCGTCGGCGCAGGTGGCTTTTGCCGCCCTTGGTGCGCATCAGCTTACCCGCGCCTGTCAGGCGAAAGCGCTTCGATGTCGCCTTGTGGGTCTTGATTTTGTACTTTCCGGTTGTTTGCTTACGCGGCACAGTCTGACTCCTTTCACACAAAATTCCGCGGGAGATGAGCAACTTGCAGGTGCCCTTACGACCCGCGGATGAACATTAATTCTATTGTTGGATTGCAATCCAGCGCGCTTACTTCTTTTTGGGCTTACCCGGAGCCAGAACCATCAACATGGTTCGTCCCTCAAGGGCAGGCGCCTGTTCAACCACAGCGAGATCAGATAAGTCTTCGGCAATCTCTTTCAGGTCGTTCAGAGCAATCTCCGGGTAGGTTATCTCGCGTCCCCGAAATCGTATCCGCACTTTGACCTTCATGCCCGATTCCAACCAGCGGCGGGCGTCTCGGACCTTTAAGTCACGGTGGTGCTCGTTGGTCTTAGGGCGGAGACGGATTTCTTTGACCTCAATCTTGGTTTGCGCTTTGCGAGCCTCGCGGTCTTTCTTGGCGCGTTCATAAATAAATTTGCCAAAATCCATCACCCGGCACACAGGGGGATCCGCCGCCGGGGCGACCTCAACCAGGTCGAGCTCCGCTTCTCGCGCCACCCTCTGCGCTTCTTCGATTGATACCACTCCGATGTTCTCGCCGTTTGGTCCGATCAACCGCACCTCGGGTGAACGAATGGCTTCGTTAACACGGTAATTGATTGCGCTGATATGTCACTCCTTTTCAATCCAGACAATTTAACTGGCGTTTTTCCAGTCCTGGCATGATACCATAAGAAAGCGAGAATCGTCAACCGCCACTCTGGCGGATTCGCTGCTTACGTCAGACAAATCCGCCAGGGTAACGATTCTTTCGTCCCTAATTTCACGCCCCGGCTTCGATATCCTGCCGATAGCGCCTCAGGAACTCTTCGAGGGTAATGGGTCCAGGATTCTCGCCCGAGCGCAGGCGCAAGGCGACCAGATTCTGCTCCACCTCCTTATCGCCCACCACTAACATGTAGGGTATCTTTTGGGTTTGGGCGTCGCGAATCTTGGCGTTCATCCGCTCGCCGCGATCATCCACCTCAACCCGCAGCCCGGCTGCCTCGAGGCTCTCAGCCACCTGGCGGGCATAAGACAGATGGCGATCGGCAATCGGAATCAACACTGCCTGGACGGGGGCGAGCCACACCGGGAAAGCGCCGGCGAAATGTTCGATCAAAACACCCATGAAGCGTTCCATCGAACCCAACAGAGCGCGGTGAATCATATAGGGGCGGTGCTCCAACCCATCTTCGCCGATGTAGGTCATATTGAAGCGCTCGGGAAGATTGAAATCGAACTGGATGGTGCTGAGTTGCCACTCACGTCCCAAGGCATCCCGCACCTTGATATCAATCTTTGGACCATAAAACGTCGCTTCACCCTCATCAATCCGGTAGGGGATACCGGCGCGATCCAAAGCCTGACGCAAAG
>JBBIPD010000126.1:0-8153 GCA_037443025.1 Chloroflexota bacterium | reverse complement strand
AATGCCTGGATTGCCATGGGGTGCAGGGTCGGGGTGGGGGTGGGGGTGAGCGTCGGCTCGGGGGTGACGCTGGGGGTGGGGGAGGGCGGGGGCGTCGCCGTGGGGCTGGGCAGGGGTGTGGACGCGGCGAGTTGCGCGAGCGGAGTGGCGCCCGACCGCGTCTGGGTTGGGTTGATCGCCGGGGCGTTGCTCAGAGCGACCCCTCCACCGCGGTTGCAGGCGGCAAGCAGGGGCAAAATCAGGAGCCAGAGGGCGGCGCGGAGGAATGATTTGTTCATCGGCGTAACCTGGTTCGGCATGTCAGGCGGCAAAATTTCAAAGACGAATTTAACCTGATCATTCAGCCCAATCTACGTGTTTTTCGCGGCGGTATGGCTTGAAACTATCCGCTCGCTGCGCGGCTGTCTTTTAATCGGATATATCCGGGTTAAATATATACCATGAAGAAAGAGGGGTTTAGTTTAGGGATGGATGAGAACTTCTGAGGCAAGCCCCCCTGCTTCAGATGGGGCAAGCGAAGGGCTGGCAGTTGTCCACCGGCTGCCAGCCCTTGAAATCTCCGCAGGTGGGGGTCACCTCCCTGCCTTCCAAATCTTCTCCCAGGGGTCGGTAAGGATGTTCCCCAGCACGGTCTCAGCGCCCTGGGTGGGGAGGACATCACCATCCGGCTCGACATAGAGCCAGGCGCGCCCGGCGCCTTCCACCAGCTCGTCAGAAGGGACTTCGAGGCGGACGGGATTGAAGGCGGAGTAGGGGACGGGCATGTCCCAAATCAGGCGTAGCCCCAGGGCGGCGGCGTCGTCGGCGACGAAGCGCAGGGTGGATTCCAGGTCTTTCTGGGCGACGGTGAGGGAGATGGCTGGCACGCCAAGCTCTGCCAGGTGATGGGTGATTTTTGTATAGGCGTCTCGATCCGCCTCTTTCAGGGTCAGATGGACGACGACGAAAATGTCGCCTTGCAGGGCGTTTTGGATGGCACTCCAGACGGCGTCGTTATCGGGTTGAAGCAGAATCATCAGGTGATCCAGACCGGTCTGGAGCAAACGGTTCAGGTAGGCGGCGTCTGCCAGGCGCAAGCCGTCGGTCAAGACGCCGCTGACCATGCCCAGGTACTCGGCGTGTTCCACCAGGGAAACCAGGTCATCCCGCAGGGTTGGCTCGCCGCCGGTGAAGACCACCTGGGGGATGCCGGCACCCCAGGCTTTCTCCAACACCTGCGCCCACTCGGCGGTGTTCAATTCGCGGGCGACGTTCTTGGTGGGGGCGAAATCCGGGCTGGCGCCGGGGGGCAGGCGGTAGGTCAGGGCGCAATCCAGGCGGTAGGGAGCGCTGATTTTACCCGAGTAGGGGGTGCGCCGTCCAAAGTCGAGGAAGGTCACCGGGTCGAGATCGGGGGTCTCGACCAGAATCAGGATGCGCTCGCCTAAATCGCGGTAGTCTTTGAGCGCCTGTTCGGGGTTGACCTGATAGCGGCGGGACATCTTTTTTGCCACCTCTTCCGCCGGGGTGTTGTGGACGAAGTAGTAGGCGTACTCGGTTGCGGTCTGGTTGAGATGGAGCACGGTGGCTGCATTGACGATGAGGACGCCGTTGCCGTCTTCTTCCACCCGCAGATGGAGACGATAGTTGCGCGGGTCGTCTGGAGGTGAGATATAGTGGTAGATGCCCGGTTTGATGGGCTGGATGGGGGAAATGAGGGAGCGCAGGGAGTCGGTTAGTTTTGCCATATTTTCACCTTTTTATGTATCACCGCAGAGACGCAGAGTTTTGTCTATCACCGCAGCGACGCAGAGTTTTGTCTTTCACTGCAGAGACGCAGAGTTTTGTCTTTCACCGCAGAGACGCGGAGTTCGCGGAGTATTTTATGATATTAACCAATAATTGAAGTTACACAGGATTGATTTTAGTTTTTTTACTTTTTTGATCTCTCAGCGTTCTCGGCGTCTCTGCGGTGAATTAAAACTGCAACGGGCAGCCGCCGCCGCACTCGGAGAGCAGCACGCAGCCATTGCATTTGGCGGGCAGGTTGCGCCGCTCGCGCAGGCTGACCGACAAAACGTGATTCCAGATGGAATCCCAGCTATCCTGCAACAGGTAGCCGAGCGGTTGATAATACGACTGGCAGGGGATGACCGCCCCGTCGGGTTCGACGCACATATTGTATAGCGCCGCCGTGCAGCCCTTCACGCCCAGGTCGAGCTGCATCGGGTCGAAGTGGCAGTATTGGGTGGGGGTGTACCAGATGAGACGCTGACCGTGATCGGCGGTGCGCTGGCGCGCCAGCTCCAACAGCGGGGTGAGTTCGCTCTCATTCAGCCCGGTGCCGACCGTGGCGCCTTTGCCGGAGTATATCAGGGCGTTCAGACCGATGGTCGGCACGCCCAGCTCCGCCAGAAAATCCAGGGTGGCTGCCATGTAGGGGCTGTTATCCTGGAGCATGGTGGTGTTGGTCATCACAAACAGAGGGGTGTCCAGGGCGTTGCGGATGCCGGCGACGGTCTGCTTCCAGGCGCCTTTGAGGCGCACCATGTGGTCGTGGATGGCGGGGTCGTGGGATTCGAGGGTGATTTGAACATGGTCCAGCCCGGCGTCCACGAGTTGGGCGAGGAAGTTTTTATCGCTCAGGCGGCGCCCGTTGGTGTTCAGCCCGGTGATTTGCCCTTTGCTCTCGGCGTAGGCGATCAACTCCGGCAGGTCGGGGCGCAGGGTCGGCTCGCCGCCGGTGAAGACCACATGGGGGATGTTCAGCTCCCACAGGCGGTCCAGGATGCGTTTCCACTCGGCGGTGCTCAGTTCGGGGTAACCGCGGGGGCGGGCGTTATAGCAGTGGGCGCAGTCGTTGTTCCAACGGTAGGTGAGCGCCAGGTCCATACGGTTTGGGGCGGAGGGGCGGGCGCTGAAGGGGCGGATTGTCTCCACATCCAAATCATGCAAGGGGCAGGCGCCGTCAGGGCGAATCAGGGCGGCGATTTGGGCGGTCACCTGGCGGTAATCCTGCCGCGCCTGTTCCGCGGGGACGGCGTAGAGGCGGGTGAGAATGCGCAGCGTTTGCTCTTCGGAGATGCCTTCCAAATAGAGGTAAGCCATATGCGCTGCGGTGGGGTTGAGATGGACGACGCGGCTGGCGTTCACCAGCAGCAATCCGCTGCCATCGGGGTCTAAGCGGAGATGAACCCGGCTTTTCTCGCCAATCACCTCGCGCTGGTAATGGTGCAGCCCGGCAAGGGGTCGGGTGAGAGCCGGTTGACTGGCTGAGCGGCGCAGTTTATGAAAGAAGTGGGTGATACCGGTAAGTAGGGTCATAGGAGTCTCTGGGGTGAGGGCAATTATCTTCCTCCTCCGGCGCAGGCGCAGGCGCAGCCGGCGCAGGCGCAAGCGCAGGCGCAGGCGCAGTGGAAGCTCCCTCCGCCACCGCCGGAGCGTTTGCTCCAGGTGCTTTTGTTGGCGGCGGCGGAGACCGGGACGGGGTTGGTTTTGTTGGTGATGCCGCTGGTGAAGTCGGTCAGGTTGCCCACCACCCCGGCGGAGAAAGCCTGGACGCCGCGCACCATGGAGGCGGCGAAGTCCGCCCCGGGCAGGGTGGGCAGGGAGGTTTTTCCGCCTCCGCCAGCGGTGGGGACGGGCGCGCTCACCGGCGCGCCGGGGACGGAGGTCGTGGCTGGAGCTGCGGGGCGGGGGAAGGTCGGGTCGTAGCGGTGCCACCAGACGGGGACGAAGATCGGTCCCGGTCCGAAGACGCGCCGGGTGCGGTCGTCGTAATCTCTGTCCAGCATGGTCCAGTCCATCACTTCTTCGTACTTCTCGCTCTTCACCTCGGGGGTGTCGGCGGCTTCCACCTGCTGCCAGGCGCGCTCGGCGATGTCCTTGTAATACGCGATGGTCTCTTTGCGGCTGAAGCCTTTCATCTTGGCTGCCACGTCTTTAACCAGATTCACCATCATGTTTTGCAGGGCGTCGCGGCGGGCGCGTTTCTCCGCGAGGGCGAAGGCTTTGAGGAAGTCTTTTTCGTATTCCCGCAGGTCTTCCGGCTGGGGAACGGTGATTTCCAGTTCGAGCGGCTCGCGACTCTTGACCCGAGCGGCGTTCTTCTTGATGGTGGAGAAGAGAATCATGGTGAGGATTTTGTCCACCGGTTGTTCGAGCAGCACCGCTGCTTCGACCGCGGTGAGACCGCGTTTGATGCCATGCCCCTCCACCGCCACCGAGGGAGGCAGGTACTGCAGTTTGCGCCGGTTGCCGCTGACCGCGCCGGTCCAGATGAAGAGGGCAAGAAGCCCAAAGCAAATCAGGGTGGGCAGGAGCGAGAAGCACGCGCCGATGAATCCGGCGAATCGGTCGCCTGTGGTTTGCGTCCCGCCAACCGGAAATTGGGGCTGTTCCACCACCGGCGCAGCCCCGGGTTGAACGACCGCCTCCGCTGCCACATATTGGGCGGGGAAGGATGCGCCAAAAACGTATTCTTTGCTGGGGCTGGCGTTGGGGTTGTTCCAGATATAGACGATGCGCTCCTGGTCGTCCAGAGCGGATTGGGGCGCCTCGGGGAAGCCAGGCGGGGAGCTGTGCCAGCGCGGCTCTTCAGTCTTCACCCCGGGAGGCAGGTGGAAGATGACCGTCAGGTCGGTTTGTCCGCGGACGTATTCTGAGCCGAAGTAGTTTGGGCTGAAGACGGCAGAGACATAGCCCTCCGTCTCATCATCGGGGTAGAGCTGCGCCTGCACCACGGGGAAGAACGCCCGTACCGTGCCTGTTCCCCCCGGGGGGATGGCGTTCTTCTCCAGACCCAGGGCGACGCCATAGGTCACATAAGGCGAGGTTTCGATGTTGGTGATGGGTTTGCCGTCCACCTCGGCTTCGATGGTGCCCAGGTTGTAACTGGGGGAGGGCAGACCGACATCTATGAAATCAATCGGAGCGGCGCCAGGGTCGTTGACGAAAACCCATTCGTATCCAATGGAGAGGGTGCCGTCGGCGTTCCAGAAGACATCCACCGTGGTCTGAGGGACGCGGAAGGAGTAGCTGGCGGCGGTCACCGCGCCGGGCAGGAACAGGAGCAAGAGAACGAACAAGGAGAGCAGGCGGATTTTTCTCATCATCACCACGCTTTAGAGACCTGAGAGGCGACAGTTCTGGAAGCAATTTTGGTCATGGGGGTTATCTGCCCCCGCCGGCGCAGGCGCAGGCGCACCCGGCGCAGGCGCAGGCGCAGCCGCCGCCTCCGCCGCCAGAACCGCGACTGCTGGGCGGAGGGGGTGGGTTGGTTTTATTGGTCACGCCGCTGGTGAATTCAGCCAGGTTGCCGATGGTCTTCCCGGCAAAATTCTGGACGCTGTTGACCATCGAGGCGGCGAAGTCGGAACCGGGCAGATGGGGCAGTGAGACGCTGCCGCCGCCAGCGGGCGCAGGGGTCGCATGGCGAGGGAAGCCCGGGTCGTAGCGCCCCCACCAGGTCGGCACATACACCGGACCCTGGCGGAAGACTTCCCGGGTGCGGTCGTCGTAATCTTTATCCAGCATGGTCCATTCCATCACCTCGTCGTACTTGGCGCTCTTCACCTCGGGCGTGCCGGCGCTTTCCACCTGCTGCCAGGCGCGCTCGATGATGTCTTTGTAATAGGCGAGGGTCTCTTTGCGGCTGAAACCTTTCATCTTACCCGCCACGCTCTTCACCAGGCTGATCATCATGTTTTGCAATTCTTTCTGGCGGGTCTCGGGACGGGTGATTTTGAAGGCTTTGAGGAAGTCAATTTCATAGGCGTTGAGACCCTCGGGCAGCGGGTCGCTGATTTCCAGCTCGAGCGGGTCTTGAGATTTGACCGAGGCGGCGTTCTTCTTGATGACGCTGAACAAAATCATGGTCAGGATTTTGTCCATGGGTTGTTCCATGAGGATGGCGGCTTCGATGGCGGTCAGACCGCGCTTGATGCCATGCCCCTCGATGGAAATCTTCGGCGGCAGGTACTGCATCTTGCGCCTATTCTCGCTATAGATGCCGATGCCGGTGAGAAAGGCGAATAACAAGACAATTCCGCCGCAGATGCCGACGCTGATAAGGGTGTCTGCGCTGATGTTCAGGCGTTCAAACAGGGTGACATTGCGCACCACGCCGGGGGCGAGGTACTGGCGCGGCACCGACGCCCCAAAGCGATACTGGGTGTAGCCGTTGGCGCTGGTGTTGCGCCAGGTGTAGGTCACCCGCCCCTGTTGGTCGGAGGCGACAATCGGTTCAGAAGCCCAACTGGGGGGCGCCTGATGCCAGCGCGGCTCCATGGGCTGCACGCCCTGCGGCATGTGGAAGGTGACCGAGACGTCGGTGAGACCGTACACAAAGCGGGAATCGAACCAGGTTGGCGAGAAGACCAGGCTGGCGTAGTTTCTATCCTCGGTGTCGGGGCGGAAGCGGCGCTCGATGCCGGGGATGTAGACGGTGACTGTGCCGGTGTCGCCGGGCATGATGGAAGCGCTGCCCAATGCCACCGCCACGCCCGTGCCTTCGCCCTGGTATTCGTCGCTGGAAATGTAGGCGACGGGTTGCCCGTCCACTTCCGCCGTGATGCGGCTCTCATCGTAATACTGGTTGGGTAAACCGACATCCACAAAATCAATCGGCGAGGCGCTCGGGTTGTTGCTGAAGGTGAAGCGGTAGAGCAGATCGAGCGTTCCGTCGTTGTTGAGGAAGACATCCACCTGTAGCCTGTCCAGGCTGAAGAAATAGGTCTGAGCCAGGGCAGTGGAGGGCAGCAGGAAGAAGAGAATCAGTACGGCGAGCAGGGCGGTTCGTTTCTTCAGCATGCATTCACCTCAATGGACATAGTTGATCGAAGCGTTCTATTAAAACACCGTGTTCTCTGTGTGTTCCGGGGTGAAATCGTGTCTGCGAGTCAGGCGTCACCATTTAGGCTCTTCTTTGAGCTGGTAGGTGGTCTTGCAGTATGGGCAGTTGACCACCGGCGCTCCGGCGACCATGGTGATGTTGTCCATGGTCAGCACGCCGCCGCAAGCCCGGCATTTGAGCTCGTCCATCTTGACCTCTGCGGGCAGGTCTATCTTGTAGGTGATGTTGGTATCGGCGGGCTTGGTCTTCACCTGCGCCCCGAACCAGATGAGCGCCAGCCCGATGGCGACGGTGATGAGCCCAATCCATATCCAGCCGGTGGAGCCTTGAGGGCTGAATGCGCCCCAGATGAAGAGCACGCCGAAGAAAATCAAGATGGCGGCGACGACAAAGGCGATGATTTTAATTGCACGCATAGACACCTCACTCGGATAAATTGCTCTTATTTTACGACCATAACTGGCTGACGTCTATTCTTCCTGTAAAGGTCACTTCAGTCAATCACATAGAATGGACATCTTTACAAGTGTACAGTTTTTATCCATTTTAGACAAATGATAAATTTCCTGATTTTGTCATAAATTAGGCCGGTGACCGCCTGTTTGGTCGGTTTCAGGAGAGGGCGCCCCCGCGCGTCTCAGCTTTGTCTACCTATGCCGAAAATATGCAATATAATCATCCCCATGTCCCTCATCCTGCTGGATTTTGACGGTGTGCTTGCCGATACCCTGGCGGATATGCTGCGCTTTGCCCAGGAGGCTTGCGACGAGCTGGGGGTGAATCACCGGGTGGCGCGAACGGATTTGACCGAGCTGGAAGTGATGTCCTTTGCCACGCTTGGGCGGGCGTGCGGGACGCCGGAAGGTCTGGCGGATGAGTTCGCCCGCCGCTGTACGGACAAATTCGCCGAGAAACCGTCGCCGCCGGCGATGTTTGACGGGATGGGGGAAGCGGTGAGAAAGCTGGCAGAGAGCCATGCGCTGGTGGTGGTGACGGGGAACAGCCAGGCGGTCGTGCGGGCGTTTTTGGAGCAGCATGGGCTGGAGGGTTATATCCGCGCCGTGTTTGGCGTGGATATGCCCGGCTCGAAGGCGGAGAAGATATGTCTGGCGAAGGAGCGCTTTGCGGGGCAGGGCGGGGCGGTGTTCATGGTGGGGGACGCGGTGAGCGACATTCACGCCGCGAGGCAGGCGGGCGTCAGGAGCATCGCCGTCGCCTGGGGGCATCAAAGCCTGGAAAGGCTGCTCGGCGCTGCGCCCGACCACATCGCCCGAAGCCCGACAGAGTTGATTGAAATTGTCCAGGGCGGGTAAGACCGGCG
>JBBIPD010000125.1:869-8167 GCA_037443025.1 Chloroflexota bacterium | reverse complement strand
ACACAATTCGGGCGATCAGGGCGGAATTTCCTGCGGTGCATATCTCAACCGGCTTAAGCAATATCTCCTTTGGGCTGCCGGTGCGAGCACTGATCAATCGCACCTTCCTGGTGCTGGCGATGGAAGCCGGGATGGATACAGCCATCGTTGATCCTAACGACCGCGAACTGCAAGCCGCGATGATCGCCGCCGATCTGCTCCTCGGCAATGACAGGCACTGCCTGGGATACACCCGGGCGTACCGCGCTGGTCTCCTGGAGAAGGGCACGCCTGCGGGTGCAAAGACCGCGCCTGCCCCGACAGGATGATACCCACCCAACCGATTAACCAGATTGATGATAAGGAGAAATCAATGTCAGACGAACTTGTCAAAGCCATAGCCGATATGGAAGAAAGTCGAGCGCTGGCAATGGTCAAAGAGCTATTAGCCAACGGTGCCGACCCGCTCGCCATTCTGGATGATTGCCGTCGGGCGATGGAAATCGTCGGCGAGCGTTTCGAGCAAAATGTGTATTTCATCCCCGAGTTGATCCTGGCGGGTGAGATGCTCAAGGATATCTCCGCTGAGGTTAAACCTTATCTGAAACAGAATGTCAGCGGCAAGAAAAATGGCAAAGTGCTACTGGGCACAGTCCAGGGCGATATCCATGACATTGGCAAAGATATCGTCAACTTCATGCTGGATGTGAACAATTTTGAAGTCAGAGACCTGGGGGTGGATGTGCCGCCGGAGAAATTCGTGGAGGAAATCAAGAGCTTCCAGCCGGAGGTTGTTGCACTCAGCGGATTCCTGACCCTCTCTTACTCCTCGATGAAGGATACTGTGGATGCTATCCGGAAAGCAGGGTTGCGGGACAAAGTCAAAATCATGATTGGCGGGGGAGCGGTTGACGAGCAAATCTGCTCCTACGCGAAAGCAGATGCCTTTGGAAAAGACGCCATGGCTGCGGTAACGTTGGCTAAGGGATGGATTGGAGGATAACTAAAATGTTCGAGTTGACCCTACCCGAAACACGTGAGGGAAATAAAACCCCTGAGCAACTATTCGCCGAGCGCACCCAGCGCATGCAGGACGCCCTGGCGCTCAAGAAACCGGACCGCATTCCAATCCAACTTGGCTTCGGTTACATGCTGGCGGAGATGGGAGGCATCACCCGCCAGGAACTGCACGAAAACGGCGAGAAAGAGATGGAGCTGTTGGAAAAAGCCGCCCTGTATTTTGAGCCGGATAGCGCCATGGGTTTGTTCAACAACCCGGGGGCGGCTTTGGCTGTCGGCGACCGGATGACTAAATTCCCCGGGCATGGGTTGCCGCCCAATGGATCATTCCAGTTCGTCGAAGGCGAGTACATGAAACCAGAAGACTACGATGCCTTCCTGGACGACCCCGCCGATTGGGCAATCCGCAAGTATTGGCCACGGGTTTTCTCAAAGCTGGAGGGACTATCGTTACTACCACCCCTGGGTATCGCCGCGTTTGGCACCTATGCTCTGTTCCAGCTTGGCATTTTCAAGGCGCCGCCGGTGGCGGCGGCGTTACGCGCCCTGGGGGATGCCGTGGAGGCGCAGGCTGCAGCGGATGCGCGCGGGCAGGAGACCTTCCAGCGCCTGGCGAAGCTTGGTTTCGCCTTGCCGCTGTTTGTCGGTTCGATTGTGGAGGCGCCGTTCGACTTCATGTCCGATACTCTGCGCGGTATGCGGGGAATCATGCTCGATATCCACCGCCGCCCGGAGAAGCTGATAGCAGCCATGGAGAAATGTCTGACCTTCCAGCTCGAGTTTGCCATCAATTTCCGCAAAGCCACCGGTATGAAGATGTGCTTTATCCCATTGCATCGCGGCTCGGATGGTTTTATGTCGTTGGAGCAATTCGAGAGGTTCTACTGGCCAACGCTGAAGAACATGCAAGAAGTGCTGGTCGAAAACGATATCATCCCCTTTGTATTCTATGAGGGCGTGTGGGACCAGCGTCTGAAATATCTGGCAGAGTTGCCCAAAGGTAAGGTCTCGGGGTTGTTCCAGTTCAGCGATATCTTCAAAGTCAAGGAAGTTCTGGGCGACGTCATGTGCATCGCGGGTGGAATGCGCAACTCGATGCTCCAGGCAGGCACGGCAGAGGAAGTGCGTGAGTGGACGCGCAAGGTGTGCGAGGTGGTTGGCAGGGATGGCGGTTTTGTCATGACCACCGGCATTGGCGAGATGGAAGGCTGTCGCCCGGAGCTGGTTAAGGTTTGGGTGGATGCCACGAAGGAGTACGGCGTCTATTAACTCGTTTTGTACCTGTAAATTAGAGAACAGGAGGCAGAATGAAAACCCAGGATTTAATCAACGCGATAACAGAAATGCGCGAGGAAGACTCGCTCAAAATCAGCCAGGAATTGCTGGAAGCAGGAGCATCGCCTGCCGAGATTCTGGACGCTTGTCGGGTCGCCATGGAGGTGATTGGAAAGCGTTTCGAATCCGGCGACTGTTTCATCCCTGAGCTGATTCTGGCAGGTGAGATGCTCAAAGGCATCTCGGAGCTTATCAAACCCCGCCTGCAGCAGGAGGCTCGGCAGGAGAAATACGGCAAGGTGGTAATCGGCACCGTCGAAGGCGATATCCACGATATTGCCAAAGATATCGTGGCGTTCATGTTGGATGTGAACGGATTTGAGGTGACCGATCTGGGTGTAGATGTGCCGCCAGCGAAGTTCGTCCAGGCTGTCAAAGACACCGGCGCAAAAGTCGTTGGGCTGAGCGGCTTCCTGACCCTGGCTTATGACCCGATGAAAGCCACCGTTGAAGCTTTGAAAGCCGAGGGGTTGAAGGATGTCAAGGTGATGATCGGCGGGGGGCAGATTGACAACCAGATACGGGATTACACCGGCGCAGATGCCTATGGCAAGGATGCCATGGCGGCTGTCTCATTAGCCAAACAGTGGTATGGAGTGTGAACCATGGATGCAAATTGGTCTAAACTTTCTCCAGCAGAGAAACTCGAAGCGCGTTTCGCTGAATGGCTGTCGCCGCAAGGTGTGCAATTCGCCAGCGCAGAAGCCGAACAGGCATATAAAGAACGCACCCAGATGATCAAGGATGTGGTGCAGTTGAGAAAACCGAAGCGTGTACCCGTCTGCCCGATTATCGGCTTCTACCCCTTCCAGTATGCAGGCGTGACTGGGCAGGAGGCGATGTACAATACGGATAAGCTTGGCTACGCGTTGAAGAAATTTCATGCTGACTTTCAGCCCGATTCCCTTTCAGGAGCCGCGATTTACGGTTCAGGTCCCATCTTCGAAACACTCGATTATCAGCTCTATCGCTGGCCTGGTCACGGAGTGCCTTCAACCACGCCATACCAGTGCGTGGAAGCCGAATACATGAAAGGCGATGAATACGACCTGTTTATCAACGATCCCTCAGGTTATTTTGCCCGCTTCTACTTGCCGCGTGTTTTCAAAGCGCTCGACGCCTGGAAGATGACTTCTCCGCTGACCGACATCCTGGAATTGCCTTTCTTCGGACCATACATTGTCCCCATCGGCATTCCCCCTGTGCAGGAGGCGTACCTGAAGTTATTAGAGGCGGGTCGGATGGCGATGGAGTGGATTCAGGCGTGCGGCGCGATTGACGCTGATACCATCAGCACCCTGGGCATCCCGGTACTGATGGGCGGCTTTACCAAGGCGCCTTTCGATACTTTGGGCGACACCTTGCGCGGGACCCGCGCCATCATGCTGGATATGTATCGCCAGCCGAAAAAGCTCCTGGCAGCAATGGAACGGTTAGTCCCTCTGGCGATTGATATGGCGGTGCGCACTGCCACCATGGGTCACAACCCGATGGTCTTCATCCCGCTGCATAAGGGCGCTGATGGCTTTATGTCGGATAAAGACTTCAAGACTTTCTATTGGCCAACCCTCAAAGCGGTGATTTTGGGCTTGGTCCAGGAGGGGCTGGTGCCTTATATCTTTGTCGAGGGCGGTTACAACCAACGCCTGGATATCATCACCGACCCAGACATTCCTAAAGGGACGACCATCTGGATCTTTGATCAGACCGATATGAAAGAGGTCAAGAAGCGCTTTACCGGTTGGGCTTGCTTCGGCGGCAATGTCCCCGTTTCACTGCTCAAGGCTGCAACCCCAGAGGTGGTGTCCGACTATGTCAAGAATTTGATCGATACGGTTAGTCAGGATGGCGGTTACATCCTGGCGACCGGGGCAGTGCTGGACGATGCCCAGGCAGATAATCTGCATGCCATGATTAGAACCGGAAAAGAGTACGGTAAGTACTGAACAACCTCCCCCGTATAACATACCAGCGAGTATTTGCAGTCTCACCTGCAAATACTCGCTGATTTTAGGGAAGATAATACCGCTTATGACAGACAAAACCGTTTCACCCTCCAGAGATGTTGTGGCGCCTTATGCCTGGGTCATTCTAGGTGTGGTTTATTTGGCGAGCATCATTGCCCCATTGAATCAATTCAAAATTCCTCCCATCATGCCGGTTTTGATCGATGGTTTTGGGCTGGATTTAACCCAGGCAGGGTGGCTGATGTCCATTATCGCCGTGGTGGGGTTATTCTTAGCCCTTCCAGCCGGCGTATTGTTGCAGCGTTTTGGGACAAGGGCTTTGGGGGTGCTCGCCCTGGGTTGTATGGTTCTTGGCTCGGCAATCGGCGCAATGGCTGGCACCTATCCTGCCCTGCTCGGAAGCCGCCTGGTGGAGGGGATTGGGATTGGCTTGGTAGGAGTGGTTGCTCCGGCGACGATTGCCATGTGGTTCCCTCCAGCCCGCCAGGGGATACCCATGGGTATCTGGGCTACCTGGATGCCGGTAGGGAGCGTCCTGGTGTACAACATGGCGCCTCTGGTAGCAAACACTCTGGGATGGCGAGCGGTTTGGTGGGTTGGGATGGCTAGCGCGCTATTGATCATGCTCTTTTATGGGCTCTTTATCCGCAGTCCGGAAGGGCAGGCGCCTACGAAGCAAAGCGGTCAACCCCCTTCAGGTTCTGGCAAAGCTCTGGCAAACCGGGATATCTGGCTCTTGGGGTTGGCGTTCGCCTGTTTTAACCTGGCATTGGTGTCTATCGGTACCTATTATCCAACTTTCTTGAGCGAGATGCGAGGCTATTCCCTGGGGGGAGCGGCTTTCATCTCCAGTTTAAGCAGCATCATAGTGATTATCGGCGCGCCGCTGGCGGGGTGGATGTCAGATAGAATTGGTTCGCGTCGGTTAATGTTCTCGCTCCCCTTCCTGTTCATCGCGCTGATGTTGTTCCTGCCTTTTCGGGTGACCGGCTGGCAAATTCCAACCCTGATGGTTATCCAGGGGCTGGTCATTGGCGCCATCCCAACAGCCACTTTTGCGGCTGCGCCTGAGGTCATGCGCCGACCTGATTGGGCAGGTTTGGGGTTGGCGGTGATCTTGTTGGGGCAGAATTTGGGAAATCTGATTGGACCGGTGGTGTTTGGAGAACTGGTGAGCAACCTGGGGTGGCTTACCTCGGGTTACCTGATGATTCCGGTCAGTCTGATAGGTTTCATCAGCGCCTGGATGGTACGCGTGCGTTGATCACAGATACCCTGATGAGGGGAAAGGGAGCTCATCAGGCTCTATTGACTTGCACGGACCCGCGTTCTACCAGGGTGGAGTGGATTGTGAGAGTCATGCGCGCCGCTTCAGGATTTTCCGCGCGGAGAGACAGAAGATACACCGCAGCCTGCCCCATCGCCAGGGTGTCAACGTGCATTGTGGTTAACGGGGGATTGGTGTTTAACGCCAGGTAGGTGTCGTCGTAGCCGATGATTGAGATATCCGCCGGCACCCGTTTGCCCAGCGTGTTAACCGCCCGGATGGCATGACTGGCGACATCGTCGTTCATACAGAATAGGGCGGTGATATGGGGGTATTCCTGCAACAGGTTGATGGTTTCGGCGTAACCTTTGGAGCGGTTGATGTTGAAATTAGCAATGTATTCCGCTGACAGATTGTGATCTTTCATCGCTCGCAGATAGCCATTTCGCCTCTCTCGCAGGCTGGGAAAACAATCCATATCGCTTCCAAGCAGACCGATATAGCGATGACCCTTCTTGATTAAATAGCTGACAGCATGGTAGGCAGCCTGAAAGTTGTCAGAGACTACTTTGTCATAGACATCGTTGGTGGAATAACCGTCTATCAGGACGATGGGAGGGGTGCGCGTCCTGGGAATCGAGGCGAACGTTTGATTGACAAATATTCCAACGAGGAGCAATCCGTCGAGGTTATCATTGTTAAGTAACTGGGGCATTTCTATTGGGTGGTTGTTTTCATCCACCGGCAGGGTTGCAAAGAGCAGGTTAATCCCATTGCGTCTGCAAACATCCTCGATACCCAGGATGACCTTGGAGTAAAAGGGATTGGCTTGGGGTGGCGAGTCGGGGTCTGTTTTTACGATCATTCCCAGCGTGGAAAGGTGGGCGTGTGTGACGGAGGTTATTTGCTTTTTTTGGGGGTACGCCAGCTGTTCGGCAACCTCGAGAACGCGGGCGCGCGTTCCCGCGGAGATGCCCGGTTTATTATTCAAGACCAGCGATACCGTTGAAACCGATACCCCGCTCTGGCGGGCGATGTCACTGATAGTCGGTTTTGACCTCATAATCCCTCGAAATTTTAGTAAATTTTAGTCCAATTATAACAATGATTCTGGTGGTGCCCTTGTCTATCTCGGAACAATCTGAAACAGTTTCTTTTACCCATCCCGCCTCCCTCCCTTAGAGCAGGGTTGGTTGCGTTTGGATGTCCATACGCTCTCGTTTGGCGAAATCGAGAGCCAGGAGACAATACTGGGACTTTAATTATCCAATTTCTGACGTATAATCCTGTCCTGGGAATCGGTTTACATCACACATCCACCCGGCTCAGTAAAAGGTTTATTTGTTATCTCCTTGCGCTAAAGAAGGGAGCGCTATCTATCCATGCCAACCCAAATACACCCATCCGATTTGGCTCAGCCGCCCGATTTACGCATCCTGCCCCTGAATCTCTTGGTGGAACATGAGTATAACGATGTCCAGCGGACTGCGCCATTGGCGCAGCGTCTGGAGGCGGAGGGGGTTCTGAAAAACCCTCCGATTGTGGCTCCAATTGGCGATGGCGACCCGCGTTTTGTGGTCTTGGACGGCGCAAACCGGACAACAGCCTTGCTTAGCCTGGGGTATCCCCATGTTTTGGCGCAAGTGGTCCAATACGAAGAGCCAATCGTGACTCTGACTACCTGGCATCACCTGATTACTGAAATTGGAGAAGCTGATTTTATTCGGGGT
>JBBIPD010000125.1:0-859 GCA_037443025.1 Chloroflexota bacterium | reverse complement strand
TTGATTACCTGCATGCACGCGCTGCCCTTGCCCGGCGTGAGTGTTTAATGTACATCATGCTGACAGATGGTGAGGTCTTTGTCGCTCGACCGAAAATACCCGGCTTGTTCGTGCGTGAGCAAAATCAACTCTTGAATGCCCTGGTAAATACCTATAAAGATCGCGGTAAACTCCACCGGGCGATGACTGAGAGCATCGAAGAAGCCAGACAGCTTTATTCAGACCTGACCGCAGTGGTGGTTTTTCCAAAGTACGATCCGTTTGAAGTGCTGGCTCTGGCAAGGGATGGCGAGTTGTTGCCTACGGGATTGACGAGGCACCTGATTCAGGGTCGGGTTTTACGGGTCAATTATCCTCTGAGCGAACTGAAATCTGGCGAGGCTTTAGAGTTGAAAAATGCCCGCCTGCAAGAGTGGCTGCGGCAGAAAATGGCTTCCAGAGAGGTGCGTTTTTATGGTGAAATGACCTTCTTATTTGACGAATGAGCCGGGCGAGAAATTACGAGGCAAAAGATGACCAGAAAACAACTGATGTTTGAATACTATCGAGTGCACAATTTCGGCGCTGGACCGGCGACTCTGCCGCTATCTGTGCTGGAGCAAGTCCAGATGGAATTGCTCGACTATCATGGGACAGGCATGTCGCTGATGGAAATGAGCCACCGCTCAGCAGAGTTTGAAACCCTGTTGAAGGAGGTTGAAAAAGATTTACGCAGTCTGGCAAAAATTCCGGAGGATTATAAGATTCTTTTCCTTCAGGGAGGCGCCAGCCTGCAATTTGCAATGCTGCCGATGAACTTGCGAGCGAGCGGGGCGTCGGCAGATTACCTGGTTAATGGGACCTGGGGACAAACAGCGGT